>JAGQIT010000083.1 GCA_020431135.1 Myxococcales bacterium
TTGGGGATGGTGGGCGCGCGGAGGCAGGGGCTCTCCGCGACTCACTGGGGGGGCGGGCTGCGTGGATTTATGTGTCCGAAGAGGAAGATGTCTAAAGGCGCAGGATTTCCTGAGAGGCCCGGCGAGCGGGCGAGCGGGGCCGCTACTCCGGCGCGAAGGGCCACCAGCGGTCGTGGACGAAGATCTCCCCAGGGGCGCGTTGGAAGTTCCAGGCGCCGTAGAGCTGGAGGGCGGCGCTGAGGAGGATGAGGGCGGCGGCGAGGCGGCGGTGGCGGAGGCCGCCGCCGACGGCGAGGAGGAGGACGAGGAGCGGGAGGTAGTCGAGGGCGAAGCGGTAGGTGAGCTGGAGCTGGCCGCTGTTGTGGTAGAGGAGCGGCGGGATCGCGACGGCGACGGCGGCGATGATGAGGCCGGCGCGCTGGGGGAAGCGGCGGCGGGCGGCGGCGAGGAGGAGGAGCCAGGGCGAGGCGAGGAGGAGGCCCATGCCGTGGATCGACCAGCGCAGGTACGGGGCGGCGGCGCTGACCTGCGGCGCGAGCCAGAGCATGCACTCGAGGTTGCGCCGCAGGTAGGCGGCGGAGAACATGCCGAGCTCCTGCATGCGCCTCTGCCAGCGGATGTCGAGGTAGCGGTGGCCGAACTCGAAGACGTCGGCGAAGCGCAGGTAGTTGTGGAGCATGAGGGCGCCGCCGATCAGGGCGAGCGGCGCGGCGAAGGCGAGGGCGCTCCGCCAGCGTCGGCCCTCGCGCCACCACTCGGCGGCGAAGAAGGGGAGGGCGAAGGCGGTGGTCGGCCGGCAGGCGACGGCCATGCCGAGGCAGAGGCCGGCGAGCGCGGGGCGGCGGGCGTCCCAGGCGGCGGCGAGGTGGAGGGTGAGGAAGAGGGCGCCGGCGATCTGCGCGGTGAACCACACCGAGCCGTGGGCGCCGACGAAGAGCGCGGGGCTGGCGAAGGCCCAGGCGGCGGCGGCCCAGAGGTTCTCGCGGCCGCGGCCGTCGGCGGTGCCGCGGATCCGGTCGAGGAAGGCGACCAAGACGGCGGGGATCAGCGCGGCGAGGAGGGCGGTCAGGAGAACGTCGAGGAAGGAGAGGCCGAAGAGGGCGACGCCGGGGAGGAAGAGGAGCGCCGGCCCCGGCGGGAAGGTGACGTACCAGGTCTCGTGGCGGGCCTTGATGTCGCGGCGTCCCAGGGCGTGGAGCGCACCGTCGGCGGTCCACCACATCTCGACGTGCTCGCTGCGTCGCCGCTCCTCGCAGGCCGTCGTCCGGCAGCGGTAGGCCCGCTCGAGGACGGCGTCGTCGCGGAGCACGAGGGTGGTGACGACGCCCCAGTCGTCGTGGCGCTTGGGGTAGCCGGGGGGGCGTCCCTCGAGGCTGAGGCGCCCGTCCAGCCAGGCGGCGGCGAGGTGGCTGTAGTGGTTGTTGGCGCTCGGTCGCAGCAGGCGCTCGCCGGCGATCGCCGCGAGAACGGCGAAGGTCAGGGCGAAGACGGCGAGGGGGCGGGCGCGCACGGGGGGCGCGAGTCTAGCAGCCCCCAGCACAGGTCCAGCGCAGCCGCCGTACAGCTCGGCGGAGCGGCGCTCTCACGTCTGGCAGGGAGCCCGCGGTCTGCCCGCGGCGCGGCTCCTGCGGCCGCCCGCAGGCGTCGGAGCGGGCTCGCGCCGTGGCGCACGTTCAGTGAGCGCGGCGCGGGCGAGCGCGTCGGCCTCAGTGGACCGACGACTCGAGCTTCTTGGCGCGGGCCTCTTCGCGGGCCTGGGCGTACTTGGCGACGAGCTCGGCGCTCGGGCGCATGTAGCCGAGCGCCGGCACGTTCCCCGGGGTCGCGTCGACGCCGAGGATGATCGTGCACTCGTTGAGCCACTCCCAGTAGGCGAGGGTCGCCTTGAGGAGCTCGTCCTCGCCTTCGGCGGGGTCGATGTCCTGGAAGCGGAGCTTGAACATGCGGTCGACGAGGTGCCAGGTGGCGGCGTCCTCGGGCCCGGAGAGGGTCGCCTTGATCGCCTCGTACGACTCGTCGTCGGTCATGTACATCAGGTCGATCAGGTCGTGCTCGTCGAAGGGGCCGAGCGCGCCCTCCTTCTCGAAGCGGTGGAGGTTGGCCGAGTAGATGTGACCGATGACGCAGTAGCGGCAGCCGTTCCACAGGGCGGCGATGCCGATGAGGGTCTGGGCCGTGTAGTCGCCGACCGCCTTGCTCAGCGTCTCGGTGACCTCGGCGCCGAACTTCATCAGGCGCATGGTCCCGCGGACGCCGTGGGTCCGGACCATCTCCTCGGCGATCGGGCCCATGTCGTAGCCGGCGCTGAGGCGGGCCATCATCCGCATGGCCGAGACGAAGGTCCGCTGGAAGATCCCCAGGTTCGTCATCAGTTCGCCTCCTTGGCGAAGGAGCGCCCGCGCAGGCGCCCGACCCAGCGGTTCGCGTTGTCGAGGAGCACGTCCTCGCGGCGGTCCTGCGAGCTCATCCACGTCTTAGCGTGGCCGAGCGACGGGAAGGTGCGGGCGTTCGAGTCCGGCGCCGTGTGGCAGACCCAGAGCGCGAGGCCGCGGAAGATCGGGCGGTTGGTGACGTACGCGGTCCGTCGCGTGCAGCCGCCGAGGTAGCGCTGGAGATCCGCGAGCACGCCGCGCGCTTCGACGCTGCAGCGGCGAAGCCCGTTGAGATCGAAGACGACGTCGTAGGCCCCGGGGGTCGCGGCCGCGGTCTTGTCGCGGAGCGCCTGGGCGAGCCGCTGCGCCGTCGACTCGTCGAGTTCGCCGCGGAGGGTGACCGTGAGGCGGCCGCCATCGCCCTCTGAGAGGGTCCATGCGTCGCTGCGCGGGGGGGTGGTCGACAAGGCCCATCCACTGTAGCGGAAAACGCCTGCGAGGGAGAGAGGGAGCTGCGCACGCGGGGTGTTCGGATGTGCGCGGAGGGGTCCTCCTGGCCTGTTCGCGCTAGTCGGGCCCAGGGGTTTTTCGCTACCCTCTAGGGAAGCGATTGGCGACGAAGGTAGAAGGGTCTGCGGGCGATGCGGACGAGCGCCTGATTGTCGACGAGGGGGCGGTCGCGGAGTTGATCCTGGACGCCTCCCTGATGGTCGTCGGCGTCGAGGTGCGCGGGCGTTGGCCGCCGGGGTGCTGGGACGAGGCCCACGGCCAGCCCTTCACCGCGCTCCTCGTGTCGCGCGATCGCGACGCCGCCGATCACCTCGCGGAGGGCGTCCGCTACCGCCGCCTCAGCCTCGAGCTCGCCGCGCCCTCCGGCGACCTCCCGATCGTCGCGGAGATCTCCCGGGTCGGTGACTACGCGATGGTGACGATCGTCCCGCGCGAGGCCGACGCCGATGAGATCTCCGCCGAGAAGATGGCCGAGCACCGCCTCGAGGAGATCGGCGTGCTCGTCAGCGGGATCGCCCATGACTTCAACAACGTGCTGTCGGCGATCCTCGGCAACGCCGAGCTCCTCGGCGAGGAGCTCGAGGAGCTCACGGACGACCGCGAGCTCCTCGACGCGGCCGCGGACATCCGCACCGCGGCGGACCGCTCGCGCGAGCTGATCGCGCAGATGCTCGGTTATGGGGCCAAGGCTCGGCGAGGCGCGCGCGGGCGCGTCGACCTCACGGCGATGACCCAAGAGATGGCCCGCCTCCTCCGCGTCTCGACCCCGCAGGACATCCTCTTCACCTACTCGCTCGACGCCGAGGTGCCGCTCGTCGAGGGCGACGCCAGCCAGCTCCGTCAGGTCGTCATGAACCTGATCGTCAACGCGGCCGACGCGATCGGCGACGACGTCGGGACGGTGACGATGCGCAGCGGGACGATGTACGCCGATCGTGCGGTCATCGAGGCCGGCCTCGCCGGCCCGGACGCGCGCGAGGGCGACTACGTCTTCGTCGAGGTCGAGGACACCGGCTGTGGCATCGACGCCCCGACCCTCGCGCGGATCTTCGACCCCTTCTTCACGACGAAGAAGACCGGCCGCGGCCTCGGCCTCGCCGGGGTCCGGGCGATCGTCGCCGAGCACGGCGGCGTTCTCCTGGTCTCGAGCACACCTGGTCTCGGCACCGTCTTCCGCGTGCTCTTGCCGGTGAGCGAGCACCAGCGCGACGCCAAGGGGGCCGAGGCGTCGGCGGGCGCGGCCGACATCGCCGGCCTCCGGGTGCTCGTCGTCGACGACGAGGCGATCATCCGCCGGGTCGTCGCGCGCATCCTCAGCAGCCGCGGCGCCGACGTCGTGAGCGCCGCGGACGGGCACGAGGCGCTCGAGATCCTCAGCGAGGACGCGGCGACGACGATCCAGTGCGTCGTTCTCAACGTCAGCATGCCCTTCATCAGCGGCATCGACGTCGCCGCCGAGATCAACGCGACGCGGCCCGAGCTTCCGGTGCTCCTGATCAGCGGCTACAGCGCGACGGACATCGAGCGCCGCGCCGCCGACCTGTCGATCGCAGGGATCATCCAAAAGCCGTTCTCCGCCGCGGGGCTCCTCGCCGCGGTCGTCGCCTCGCTGCCCGAGAACTGACGGCCCTCGGCGCGCCCTCGGGGCGGAGCGGCGCGGCGCCGGCCTGAGAGGAGACGCGCCCGACGCAGGCTGTGGGCGCCTCGTGGCGACCTGGGCGCTCGGGCGTCCGACCTCGAGCGCCGTCGTGTCGTGACGGCTCCGACGGAGGTCAGGGCCTCGTCGGGTCTCCGGCGTCCGTCGGTCGAGATCCGACGGCGCGTGTCATCGCCGCGCGGCGCGAGAACGGGCGAGGCCCCGACACAGGTCGGGGCCTCGTGGGTCGGCGGGGGGCCGCCGTCTGCTCGTCGGCCGCTACTCCGGGACGACGGCGCCGAAGGTCCCGTCCCACTGGAAGTTGGTCCCGCACTCGGCGCCCTCGGGCTTCGGCGGGATGAGGGCGGGCGGCTGCTCCGGCCACATCCCGCCCCAGCCGATCATGATGTTGTCGCGCGCGGCGAGGTAGTCGGGCTTGGGCCACGGCTCGTAGGAGGTGCCGATCATGATCCCGCCGCGACCCTCGGCGATGTCGTCGATGACGTCGTCGAAGTTCATCGCCAGCTCGGCCGGGAGACCACCCTCGGTGTAGTAGACGATCAGATCGTTGGGGTTGTAGAGGTTCGGCGGGAGGACGCCGACGTAGACGCCGGCCGAGCCCAGCATGTCGAGGACGTTGTCGTAGTCGTACGACCAGGTCTCGTCGACCTTGAGGGTCTGCGGATCCGACTCGAAGAAGTCGGTGCACAGCATCTGCAGGACCGGGAGCTCGAGCGGGAAGGCGGTCGGCGGCAGGTTGTTGGCGTCGACGTCGTGCTCGTTGCCGATCAGGTCGCCCGAGACCGCGTCGTAGTAGAAGACCGAGCGCAGGCTGAAGACGTGGCCGACGAGCCAGACCTGCCAGCGGCCGTCGGAGACGCACTCGGGGTAGGCGTTGTACGGGTGCGACGGGTCGTAGTCGTAGCAGTAGCTCGGGCGGTAGGGGAGGCCGTCCATGACCGCGCGGACGTCGAGCTTGTTCGCGTCGCGGTCGAACTCGATGTCGAGCCGCGCCTCGCCGTCGCACATCGACTGCTCCCAGATCTGGTACTCGCGGCCGCCCGAGGCGTCGAAGCCGAGGTCGACGGTGATCTTGCCCGCCGGGTTGATCGGCGGGGTGACGACGATCTCCTCGACCGGGAGGCCGCTCGGGACGGTCGCCGGGATCGTGTCGGTGAGGTCGGTGCTGTTCTCGTCGGTCAGCGCGTTGAGGAACGCGGCGATCAGCGGGACCTCGTCCTCGTCGATGTCGGCGACGACGTCGGTCGGGTCGAAGTTCGCCAGGACCTCCGCCTGGTTGTCGAGGATCGTGTCCTGGAGGAGCGGCTCGACGTTGTTGATGTCGTAGTTGAGCAGCGAGGTCTCCGGGTCGCGGTAGTGGGCGATGAAGTCCTCGAGCTGCTGGAACTGGCCGGCGTGGCCGTAGGGGCCGGTGAGCGCGACGTTGCGCAGCGGCGCGGTGCGGAAGTGGTAGTTCTCCGCCGTGTCGTAGGTGACGCGGCCGCGGCCGATGTCGTCGTCCTTGAAGGTGCCGTCGCCCTTGCCGGGGCCGAACTGCGGCAGCGCGGTGTTGTGGAACTGGAGGTCGGAGAGCGAGGTCCCGGTGTGGCAGTTGACGCAGTTGGCGCGGCCGACGAAGAGGTCGGCGCCCTTGATCTGGTCCATCGTCATCGCGTACAGCTCGCCGCGGAGGAACCGGTCCCACGGGGTGTCGTCCGCCGCGAAGGAGTCGATCTCGAAGGCCGCGATCGCGTTCGCCGCGTGGGCGAAGGTCATGTCGGCGAAGTTCGTCCCGGGGTAGGCGTCCTCGAACATGTCGACGTACTCGGGGATCGCGCCGAGGCGCTCCATCAGCAGCGCCCACTGCGGGGTGAGGTTGTCGTCGCGGATCTCGGCCAGGTCGTTGGTGCCGAGCTCGCCGCGCATCTCACGGCGCGAGGTCACGGGGAACATCGCCTGGGCCGCGGCCGCGCCGAACTCCATCACCTCGAGCATCTCAGGGGTGATCTCCTCGCGGGCCGGCGTCTTGACGGTGCCGTGGAAGTCGACGCGGCCGTCCCAGAACATCGTGTCGAGGTCGTGGAGGTTGAAGAGCGGCGGGGCGTTGCGCGGGATGAAGGTGTTCTCGGGGTGGACCCGGTCGAGGCCGAGGCCGACGCCGCCCTCGCCGATCGACAGCGCGTGGTCGTCGTCGGTCGCCAGCAGCGGGTGGTGGCAGGTCATGCACGAGATATTCTTGTTGCCGCTGAGGATCTTGTCGAAGGAGAGCGCCTGGCCGAGCTCGACCAGCTTCTTGGCGGGCTTCGGCGGCGCCGGCATCGGCTTGAGGCCGGCCGCGAGCGCCTTGTTGCGGACCTTCTTGGCGTAGGCCTTCTCCCACCAGTTCATCCAGTCTTCGTTCTCGCCCTGGTCGTTGTCGCCGCAGCGCTCCTCGACCTCTTGGTCGGCGGCCTCGGCCGGCTCAGCGTCGCAAGCGGTCGCCGCGAAGGCGCCGCTGAGAACGATGGAGATCGTCGCCACAGAAGTGATGGTCCGCTTCATACTCGTCTACCCCGCACTGTCGATGGTTCGGCCAGAGGCGCGCCCCCAGCACGCGCCGCTGCCCCTGCGACGCATTCGGCTTGTCAGCCACCTAGATTCCAAGTCGTGAGGCGATGTTCCCCGTTCGGGGAGAACTGCCACACTCGAAAAGTATAGCGTCAGCTAACCCTCGATCGGATCATGAAAAACCCAAAAAAAGTAATCCTATGTCCCTTTGGACATGTGTGCTTGGAACGCAGTCCATGGGGGCATTGGGGCGGTGTAGGTGCAGGTGCTCGGGGTGGATGTCGGCGGTGTAGGTGCACGCTCACCCGACGGTCGCGTGTGGACAAATGGGGCGATGAAGTGACAGTCGTGACGGAGGCGCGCCCGCTGTCGACGAGAAGTGACAGTGCTCGAGCAACCGTGAAACCCGACGGGGGCGCGGGCGGTCCAAGCGGCGCTCACGGCCTGCCGGGGCCTGCGCGCCGCCTGGGCCCGAGCGAGGGCTGGGGAGCCTCGCGGGGCGGGTGCGTGCTAGAGCAACGATCGCCCGAGGTGTTCGGCGCTCGAGCTTCGCGCTTGCGTACGCCCTCGCTCGGGGGAGCTCCATGCTTGTGGCGTCAACGATCGCGGCGCCGCGGCGGCGGTGGGGAATCGTAGGTGTCCGTAGGTTCAGGTCGTCCTACGGGCGACAGGACGCGACCCTCGACGCCGGCCGCATGGAGGGGTCCTCAGGGGCCGCGAGGGCGGGAGAAGCAGCGATTGACCGGTCATCGCTCGCGTCGCGCATGACCGCCTCGACCCGAGGAGATCTCATCGGTCAGGTCGCCGATGTCCTCGGGCGAATCGGCGTAGTCGCGGTCGTCCGTCGCGCCCCGGTCGGTCCGTCCGCAGGGCGCTGTGACAGCGGCCGCGAGCGACGGTCCTCAGGTCGCGGCCCAGAGGGCACGCTCCCGCGCGCAGCGATAGGTCGCGTCTGTCCGGTCGGGAGCGCGCCGCAGCGGCTGTCCGTTGCGCGAGGCAGCGGGGATGAGGCCGCAGTTCGGTGCGGCGTACCTTCTGCGTCTCGGTGGGCGCTTCGCCGCGGCCCTCTCGCATGGGCCCGCCTCACGTGGAGCTTGTGACCAGGTGGCTGTGCTCCGTCTCTGCGCGCCGCGTCGGCGCCGGCGGAGCCGCGCGGCTGTAGGCGTCAGTTTTCTGGACGCCCCTCGGAGGGGCGCCGCTCCTGGACTACCTAGCGATGGCCGCGCACGGGCGCCCGTGAGGTGTGAGCTCGCGTCGCGGTGTTTGGGGCGGGCTGCGGGGGCGCCGGCAGCCGCCGAGAACGCGCGACGCCGGCGCGGGGAGCCGCGCCGGCGTCCGCCCCTCCTTATTAAGGAGGGGAGGCGGTCGAGGTTCGCACCTAGGGACAGGCCGTCGACGAGCCGCCCTCGCAGTTGTTGTAGATGCCGACGTCGCCGATGTCGGCGTGCGCGGTGATCATGTAGAGGGAGGCGGACTCCTGGGGCACGTCGACCTGGACGTTGCCGCGCCCGGACGAGGCGTCGACGAAGTACGCGACGCTCGGCGGCACATTGATGGTGATGTCGCCCTCGCCGGTGTTGGCCGTGACGCTCGTCGGCGCGCCGCTGAAGGTGAGGTCGATCGCGCCCATCGTGGCGTTCGCGGTGACGGCCTCGGCGATGAGGTCGGTGCCCTCGATCGAGCCGGCCGCGGCCATGAGGGTGAAGGTGCCGCTGACGTCGCTGACCGTGAGGTTGCCGCTGTTGGCCGTCAGCTCGCCGCCGCTGCGGATCCCGTCGGCGCTGACGTTGCCCTGGTCGGAGAGCACGACGACGCGGACCTCGGGCGGGAGCTCGACGTCGATCGCGGTGGTGCAGGTCGAGTCGGTCGGGCTGCACTTCGCGGAGACGACGAGGTTGCCGCGGCCGTCGGGCTCGACCGAGTACGCGGGCTTCTCCTCGCTGAAGGTCAGCGTGCTGGTGACGCGGATCTTGTCGTCCGAGCTGGCCATCACGTTGACGTCGCCGGTGCCGACCTCGATGACGACCGCGTCGTAGCTGTCCGCGGTCTCGTAGGTCTCGACGAGAGGATCACAGGCGGCCAAGAGAGCCACAGCGCCGCCGATACCAAGGAACTTCTTGAGCACGTCCATGGCAACAACCATAAGCACCCCTCGGGGGAGCACGAGTGCAAGGGCTGCCGCGCGTGCGGTCGCGGCTGACGATCCGTGCGCGCGCAAGAAGTACGGCTGTCCGGGGCCGCTGGCGGTCCGTCTTGCGACGTGAGCCGCGACCTGCGGACACCGCCATGAACAGCGAGAGAGGGCCGCTTGCGTCCCCGAGAACGGCGTGTAGCGAGCGCAGCGGTCCGGGCTTGCGAGGCGTCGCGGGCCCGCAAGGGCAGGCCTCGGCCCGTGTCGTATCGCGCGAGCGACCGTTTGCGCGTCAGATTTGCTCGGCCGCCGCGGCTACGTCGCGCTGGACTTGCCGGCGAGGCGTCGGGCGCGGAGCCACAGCCAGGCGCCGGCGAAGCCGTAGACCTCGAGGGCGAGGATGATGATGAAGGGGTCGTAGGGGCAGCGCAGGCGGGCGTCGCCGAAGAAGAGCGCGGCCGTGATGATGAGCGCCCAGATGTGGATCGCGAGGATCCCGTGGCGGCCGGCGGTCTTGCGTCGGAAGATCGTCATCATCCCGAGGAGGGTCGGCAGGGTGAGCCAGTAGAGGTGCTGCTTGCCCCACCACTTCGCGGTCTCACGCCAGGCGCCGCGCCCCGAGTCGGGCCACATCGTGTTGTAGGCGACGAGGAGGACCGCGTTGATCGCCGTGTACTTGATCTGCCCGGCGAGCCCCTTGCGCTTCCAGCACTCGCGGAGGTAGCCGCGGAGGATCTCCTTGTCGGCGATGTAGCCGTTGAAGTTGAGCTCCGGGGCGATCGCCGGGTCGAGCTTGATCCACGAGTCAGGGTGGGTCGTGGCCCGGCGGTGGAGCTGGATGAGCGGCGGCGGCCCGAACTTGATCGTCGACTTGCCCTTCGCCGTGATCATCTTCGTGTGGCAGTGGCCGAAGACCTGGTTGAAGGTCCCGTTCTCGGAGATCAGGCCGCGGCGGCCGGTGTGGTGCTCGACCCGCCACGCCGAGAAGGCGAGGACCAGGGCGATCGGCAGGCCGGCGTAGAGGAGGTGGCGGAGCTTGACCTTGGCGAACGCGGTCTTGCGGTAGAAGAGCCAGGCGATCCCGAAGAGGGCGACCGAGAGGAGGATCTGCGGGCGCATGACCATCGCCAGCGACACCGCGACGCCGGTCGCCCAGGCGTGGCGGGTCTTGCCCTCGTCGACCAGCTTGAGGAGGTAGAGGGTCGCGAGGGTGGCGAAGGTCGCCATCGGGATCTCGCTGAGCATGTAGCCGCCCAGCGAGATGATCGGGTAGTAGGGGATGAGGATGAGGCCGAGCAGCGGCGGGACCCAGGCGTGCCGGCTGACCCGGGCCGCGATCAGGTAGGCCAGGCTGACGGTGATGGTGCCCATCAGCGCGTAGGCGACGCTGATCGCCGGGTAGTTGTAGCGCCCGAACAGCCACTTGACCGCCGCGACCACGTAGTGGGCGCCGTACGGGAAGAAGCCGTGGTACTCGATCTTCTTCCAGGGGTTGGTGAGCAGCTGCGTCGACCGGACGTCGTACCCGCGCATGTCGGAGACGACGTAGTCGCCGAGCGGGTGGACCATCAGGTTCCAGTGGAGGCGCAGGACCAGGGCGGCGACGGTGATCGCGAGCAGCCAGCGGTGGCGATACAACCAGGCGACGACGCGCGCGCGCGCGGAGCGGGTGGTCTCAGGGGTGTTCAAGGCAGTCCGAGCACGGCAGCGCCGTGTGGCGGCGACTGTAGTACAGCGCCCGGGGCCGACAAAGACCCGGACCGCGCGTCTCCGCGCGGTGAGCGCTCCGCCCTCCGAACGCAGGTGTTCCGAAGGACATACGCCTCAGGACGCGGCGCCCCGAGGGATGCTCCCGCTCCTCGGCGGACCGCCGCGATCCCGGGCGCATATGCGACCGGGGCGACGCGTTCGGAGCGTGTCCGAGTCTGGAGGGTCGCGCTCGAGGAGCTAAAGCGCTGCTGCGCCGCGGGCTGCTAGCCCCCGATCGCGCAGAAGGCCTCGTAGTCGATGAGCTCGATCGACTCGCGCGGCTTGCTGCACACCCGACACTCCGGGTCCTTGCGCAGCTTGAGGGTGCGGAATTGGGTCTTGAGGGCGTCAAACACCAGCAGCCGACCGCTCAGGGTCTCGCCGGCGCCGAGGATGATCTTGAGCGCCTCGTTGGCCTGCAAGGTGCCGACGATGCCAGGCAGCACCCCCAGGACGCCCGCCTCTTGACAGCTCGGCGCCATCCCGGGCGGCGGCGGATCGGGGTAGAGGCAGCGGTAGCACGGCCCTTGATCGGGGAGGAAGGTGGTGAGCTGGCCCTCGAAGCGGAAGATCGACGCGTGGACCACCGGCTTGCCGAGCTTGAGCGCGGCGTCGTTGAGGAGGTAGCGGGTCGGGAAGTTGTCG
>JAGQIT010001063.1 GCA_020431135.1 Myxococcales bacterium
GGAGCTCGTCGCGACCGTCGCGCTGAGGCAGGAGGGCGGGCGCAGGCACAAGGACGTCTGGGAGCACACGAAGGCCGTCGTTCGTCAGGCGGTGCCGCGCCTCGAGGTGCGCTGGGCGGCGGTTCTCCATGACATCGGCAAGGTGCCGACGCGGCGCTTCGTCGGTCCGGGGAAGGTGACGTTCCACGGTCACGCGGAGGTCGGCGCGGAGATGTTCCGCGCCGGACCGCTACGGCGCCTGCCCTTCCCGCCAGCCGTCGCAGAGCGGGTCGACGGGCTGATCCTCCTCCACCTGCGGCCGGGGCAGTACGACGGGAGCTGGAGCGACAGCGCCGTCCGTCGCTTCGCCCGCGAGGCCGGCCCGCACCTCCGCGATCTCCTCGACCTGTCGCGGGCGGACGTCACCTCGCAGCGGCCCGGGCGGCGCCGTCGCTGCCTCTTCAGGATCAGCGAGCTCGCCCGGCGGATCCGCGAGCTCGCGGCCGCGGACGCGAAGGAGCCGCCGCTGCCCGCGGGCCTCGGGCACGCCCTGATGGACGCCTTTGCGCTGCCGCCAGGGCCTCACATCGGGGCGCTCCGTCGGCGCCTCGAGGCGCTCTGCGACGCCGGCGAGCTGACCCGCGGGCTCACGATCGAGCGCTGCGTCGAGGAGGTCGCGCGCCGCGGGCTCGTCGACGAGATGGCGGGCGTGGGGCGGACACCTCGCTGAGCTGACGGTCTCGTGCGCCTCAGGGCGTCGGCTGGTTGGCGTCCAGGTCGTCAGTCCTCGTGGCGGGTCGGGCTGTCCGCCCTCGCGATCTTCGAGGGCGGAGGACTCGCCAGGTCGCGGCCGCGGCGGAAGTCGATGTCGACGGGCGCGCGCTCGGTGAGGCCGGCCGCGGTCAGCGTTGGCGGCGGCGCGTGCCCTGGCGCGCGCAGCAACGACGGCGAGGGAGCTACGGCGGGGCGAAGGCGCCGCTGCCGAAGTCGACGCCGACGTCGACGCACCAGACGCTGATCCCGTCGAGGGCGTCCATCGACTCGCCGTCGGGGAGGGTGGCGACGAGGGTCGCCCCGTTGTAGCCGCCGGCCTTGAGGAGATCGCCCGTCATCGGGAAGCCGTTGTCGTAGTCGCCGCCTTGGGCCCCGTAGATCCGGACGTCGATGCCGGTGCCGTCGTAGGTGAAGTTGGAGATCACGACGGTGCAGTCGTCGACGATCTCGGCGGTGCCGCCGACGCCGTGGAAGTTGTTCGAGAGCGCGGCGACCCAGCCGATCCGCGCGCTGGTCGTCGGGCAGTCGCCGCCGGAGGTCGTCGTCCCGGAGTCGGTGCCGTCCGAGTCGGTGCCATCGGAGGTGGTCATCGGCTCGTCGACGAGCGCGAGGTAGGCGACGAGGTCGCGGAGCTCGGCGTCGCTGAGGCGATCGGCGGCCCAGAAGGGCATCACGCCGCCGGTGAGGCCGTTGTAGACCGAGCTGTCGGCGCGGCCGCTGGTCCGGACGCGGCGGGCGACGTAGTCCGGGGGCTGGCCCTGGCCGCTGACCGGCGGCGCCTGGGTGGTGCCGGTGCCGTCGACGCCGTGGCAGACCGAGCAGCTCGCGTTGAAGAGCGCCTTGCCGGCGTCCGCGTCGCCGCCCGTGAGGTCGGCGGGCGGCTGGGCGATCGTGAAGCTGAGCGCTTGCGCGTCGCCGGCCGGCGCCTGGGCGTCGAGGTAGTCGAAGAGCTGCTGGTAGCGCGGGTCGTCGGCGGTCCAGGGCTCGGCGTTCATCCACTCGACGAGGCAGGAGTTGACGGCGTCGCGCATGTCGCCGAGCTGGCCGTTCTTCCAGCTCGGCCGCCGAGTGGCGTCGCCGATCGCGTGACCGGGGCGGCGCAGGCCGTCGCTCGCCGGCTCGCTGAGGGCGTGGCAGGTCGCGCAGGTGAAGGAGTTGCCGTCGGCGATCGGCTCGGCGTAGAGCGCCTGGCCCTCCGGGTGGGCGCCGGCGTCGTCGCCTGAGGTCCCGCCGGCGCAGGCGCAGGCGAGAACGAGCGCACAGGCGGCGCGCTGCGTCCCGAGGTGGAGCCGCGAGCGCGTCGTGGGGGCGGATTGCGGGGTCGGTCGGGGCACGGGCCCCACCCTACCAGGGCGCGCGCCCTTGCGGGCGTGCCCGCGAGGAGCTGGTCGTTCGGCCAGCGAGTCACGCTCGGCAGGGGGGGCGCGCTCTTGGGGTGAGGGGCGGTGTCGGTCGCCTCGACCGCGGCTGTCGTGTTCGTGAGCACTCGCCGCTTGGCTGGCTCTGCGCGGGGGTCGCCTGGGCATGAGCGCTGGTCTGTCGAGCGCCTGCTAGCTCGCTGGCTAGCACGGGTCGCTCGGCCGGCGGGTTGGCGGCGTTCGGGAGGCGCGTCGACGCGGCGAGTCACGATCCTGGTCGTTCGGTCAGGGGGTCCGCTGGGCGGGGCGCGCGAACGCGAGGCGAGCAGCCGCCCTATGGCGAGTCACGCCCCTGTTCGATCGGTCGGGGTGTCCGAGGGGCGGGGCGCGCGAACGCGAGGCGAGCAGCCGCGCTGTGGGGAGTCACGATCCTGGTCGTTCGGTCAGGATGTCCGAGGGGCGGGGCGCGCGAATGCGAGGCGGGCAACGCCAGAGCGGCGACCGCCGGCCGCGTGGGCCAGGGTCGCCGCCAGAGGTGACGAGCGCGGGGACGCGCGCGCCTACGGGCCTTGGTTGGGGTCGCCGAAGGTCGCGGCGCAGCCGGCCATCCACTCGCCGTCGGGGCCGTCGGGGACGCGGCAGTAGGAGATGTCGGCCTCGGTGTCGCCGTAGGTCACGCTGTCGACGAGCTCGAGGTCGGCGTTGAAGAGGCGCACCGTGTCGCCGCCGCCGCCGAGGCCGAAGGGGTGCTGGCCGGCGAGGTCGCCCTTGTCGATCACCAGGAACGCGCCCGCGGCGATCGACGCCCCGTCGGCGAAGACCAGCTCCTTGTCGTCGACGTCGGGGTCGTAGGGGTCGGTCGGGTCGTCGGTGAGGATCCAGCCGGAGAGGTCCACCGGCGCGTCGCCGGCGTTATAAAGCTCGATCGGGTCGGTGTCGGCGGAGCTCAGCTCGTTGAGCACGAGGGCCATCTCCGAGACGCAGCCGGTGGTGTCGAAGGTGCAGGCGTCGGTGCAGCCGAGGTCGCCGCCGCTGAAGTCGCCGATGTCGACGCAGGTCTGGCCGCCGAGCGCGTCGCCGTCGCAGGCCTCGCCCTCGTCGATCACGCCGTCGCCGCAGAAGCTCGGCATGTCGTCGGAGGCGACGTTCATCGCCCCCGGGGTCTGGAGGCAGGCCTGCCAGTTGTCGTCGCCGTCGGGGACGCGGCAGTAGGAGATCTCGGCGAGGGCGCCGTTGAAGGTGACGGCGTCGACGACGACGCCGCCGGCGTCGGCGAGGGAGATCGTCTCCTCGTTCGAGGACGACACGCCGAAGGGGAAGTCGCCGGTGCCCATGACGTCGTCGTACGCGACGAGGACGAGCCACTCGCCCGGGGCGAGGGTCGAGCCGTCGGGGAAGACGTAGGTCTTGTCGGCGGGGAAGTCGATCTCGTCGGAGAGCTGCCAGCCGCTGAGGTCGGCCGCCTCGGCGCCGGCGTTGTAGAGCTCGATGACGTCGCCCATGCCCGCGTAGTCGCCCTCGAGGGCGCCCTTGGCCAGGAACTCGTTGAGCTTGACCGCGGCCGCGGCCGCGTCGAGCTCGCAGCCCGAGGCGTCGAAGGCGGCGCAGGTCGGCGCGCAGCCGAGGTCGCCGCCGACGTAGTCGTCGCCGAGGTCGGTGCAGGCCTTGCCGTCGAGGTCGTCGCCGTCGCAGACCTCGCCGGCGTCGAGCTGGCCGTTGCCGCAGAGGTCGCCGTCGGAGCCGCTGCTGTCGGTCGTCGTGCCGCTGTCGCTGCCGGTGGCCGTCGTCGCCGAGTCGGTCGCGGTGCCGCCGTCGGTGTCCGTAGCGCTGCCGCCGGTGGTCGACAGGCCCGACATCGTCGAGCTCGCGCTGGTGCCCTCGCCGGCCATCGAGCAGCCCGCCGCGACGGAGAGCGCGAGGGCGAGGGCGAGGGAGGCGTGGAGGCTGGAGTGGTTGGTTCGCATCGTCAGCTCCTGGAGTCCTAGGAAGAGTGAGTTGCTCGGTCGTGGTCGCGGGATCAGAGCGCTCGGAGGAGCCCCTGGGCCTCGATCTGGAGGAGGAAGCGGTGGGTGTCGGCGGCCTGCGGCGCGCCGGGGATCGGCCCCGCGAGGGCGCCGTAGCCCTCGTGCTGGTAGGTCGCGTAGAGGCGGACCCGCCGGCGTCGGCGCCAGGCGTAGCCGAAGATGTCCGAAAAGACACCCGCGGTGATGACGTCGACGGCCGAGTCCTGGAGCGCGAGGTCCTGGCGGATGTGGTCGTACTTGGCGAGGAGGCCGACGTAGGGCTGCCAGGCGTAGGCGCTGACCCAGCCGCCGACGCTGCGGGTCGTCCGGTCGCCCTGCTCGCGGACGCCGAAGGCCTGGACGAACTCCACGCCGGCGAAGCCCCAGGGGGAGGCGAAGGTCATCGCCGCGGCGCCGCGGTGGGCCCGGGCGGCGGCGACCCCCCACGAGCCGTCCCTGTAGGCGCCGTGGAGGGCGAGGGTGATCGGCCCCTTGGCGTGGGCCATGCGCAGCGGCCGGACGGTGAGGATCGCCGTCGTGTTCTTGCCGCGGTTGAGCTCCTCTTGGGCCCGGCCCTCGCCGTTGGTGAACTGGAGGTCGACGTCGACGAGGCCGCCCCAGCCGCTCGCGGTGATCGACGCCCCGAGGTCGGCGCGCTCGAAGAGGAGGTTGTTCTCGGAGGCGAGGCGGGCGACGCCGAGGGTGTCGTAGCCCTTCTCCAATTGCTCGATCCAGCGCTCGGGGATCAGGCCGCCGCGGACGCCGAGGTGGATCGGCCCGAGGTGCACGCCGGTGTGGCCGTAGGCCTGGGCGAGGCGGATCACCAGGGAGTCGCCGTCGATGCCGATGAGGCTCTGGGGGCCGGCCGAGCGGATCGCCTCGAAGCGGACGGTGGCGCCGGCGTCGACGCGGTCGTGCGGGCGGTACCAGAGGTTGGTGCCGAGCTCGGTGCGGTCGAGGGCGAATTCCCCAAAGCGCTCGCCGGCGATCGAGCGCAGCCGGTAGCCGGTGAAGAGCTCGGCGTCGATCGTCAGGCAGACATCGGGCGCCGCGCCCATGTTGCAGATCGGCGCGACCGGCCACTGGTTGCGCAGGAAGCTGCCCCTGTCGAAGTTGAGGGCGTGGCGCTCGGCGGCCCAGCGGTCGCGGTCGAAGCGCCTTGGTGTCGGCGCGGGCGCTGGCGACGGGTCGGCGGCGGGCTCGACGGTCGCCGCGTCGGCGCGCGGGCCCTCGACGGTCGCGGTTGGTTCGGTCGCGGTCGCGGTCTCGTCGCCGGCAGGCGCGTCGGCGTCGGCGTCGGC
>JAGQIT010001064.1 GCA_020431135.1 Myxococcales bacterium
ATCCCGAGGGCGCGCTCGAGGGGCTCCCCGCGTGGGTCCGCGTCCTCGTGCAGGCCGCGGCGGGCGACGTCGCGGGGCTCGCCGCGTCGATCCGCGAGGCCGCCTCCGACGGCCCGCTGGCGATCATCGAGGGCCTCGCGCTCGCGCAGCTCCACTGCGTCGACGCGGCCTACGAGCGCCTCGAGGCCGGCCTGCGCCACGTCGCGCCGCATGAGCGCGCCCACCACTACGTGCCGCTGGCCCGGCTCGCCGCGGCCAAGGGGGACGACGCCCAGGCGGCGCGCCTGCTGATGGCCGCGCTCCAGGCGAGGGCCGACGACGCGCGCCTGATGACCCGGATCACCGGCGAGCTCCTCCGCCTCGGGGACTTCGGACGCACCGCCGCCCTGCTCCGCGCCCGCGCCGAACGCGAGCCCCCTGACCCCGCCGTCCTCGAGGACCTCGCCGCGCTCGAGTCGTGGTGCGGGCGCCTCGACGAGGCCCGTGCCTGGGCGACGCGGGCCCTCGAGCTCGAGCCCGATCGCGTCGGCCCGCGCCGCGTCCTGGCGATCTGCGACGCGCTCTCCGGCGCGCCCGCGCGGGCCCTCGAGGCCCTCCTGGCGATCGACGCCCCGGGCGACGCCGAGACCAAGACCTGGATCGCCGAGCTCCTCGCGGAGCAGGGCGAGCGCGCGCGGGCGATGGACTACCTCGGGCTGGCGGCGGCGCAGAGCCGGAGCGTCGCCCACGCGCTCATCCAGCTCCTCGTCGACAGGGCGCTCGTCCACCCGGAGCGGGTCGGCTACGCCGAGAGCCTCGGCCTGCGCGCGCCGACCTCCACCGACGACCTCCTCGACCAGGTCCGCGGGCGCCTGCGGACGCTCCACGGCAACCGGACGACGACGCTGACGCGCATGCCCTCGCCCGCGCCCGGCGGACCCGAGCTCCTGACGCTCGTCCGCGCCGGCGCACAGGATGTCCGAAAGGTCAGCCGCAACGCGGCGGCCGAGCTCCTCAAGGCGGTCCGCCACCGCGCCCCCGACGACCTCCACCGGGCCTTCGCCGCGCTCACCGAGCGCTTCCCGGCGTCGCCGCACCCGTGGTGCTATTGGGGCGAGCTCCACCTGTGGCTCGGGGAGCTCGTCGCCGCCGAGGCCTGCTTCCGCCGCCCCGTCGCCAGGGACGCCCGCTGGGCCTACGTCGGCCGCGCCGCGATCCACCTCCTCCGCGGCGAGTTCGCCGAGGCCCACGCCGAGTTCGACGCGGTGAGCCGCGAGTACCGCCCGCTCCCCGGGGCGACGACCCACGTCTACGCCGGCGAGCTCTACCGCCGGCAGGGCGAGCTGACGCGCGCCGTCGCGGAGCTCGACGTCGCCGTCGAGGCCAAGCCCGGACGCGTCGGCGCCCGCATCAACCGCGTCCTCTGCAACGCCGCGCTCGGCCAAATAGACGCCGCCGAGCGCGAGGCCCGCGACCTCCAGGAGCGCTACCCGTGGATCTTCCTGAGCGCCGCTCGGACGATCGACGCGCCGGGGCCGACGCCGATCGAGCGCCTCGTCGCGCTCATGGAGGCGGCCCTGCGCTCGATGCGGGGCAACCGCTCGTCGCACACGATCACCTTCTTCGACGCGCGCGGGCGCCTGCGGACCCTCGAGGACGCGGCGACGTGGCGCGCCTTCGCCGACGAGCGCCGGACGATCGTCGCCCAGGAGATCGAGCGCCGGCTGATGGCGTGACCGCAGAAGCATCAGCGGCCCTCGCCGCGCGACCGCCCGCACGCTCAGCCGACGTCGCGCAGCTCCAGCGATCCAGCGGCGACGCCGAGCTCGCGGAGGATCGCCCCGAGGTCGCTGCCGATCACCGCGTCGGCGCCGCCGTCCTCACGGACGTGGCGGCTGAGCTGGAGAACGCCGACGGCGCTGCGGACGAGGATCGCTACGCGCTCGAAGCCGGCGAGCACCCGCGGACGATGGCGCCGCATCGCCACCTCGAAGGCCTCGTCGTTGCGCCCCTGGACCGCGCGCATGTCGACGAGGAGGCGCCTGTCGGCGCGACCGAGCCTGTCGAGGGCCGCGCAGGCGTCGTCGAAGGCGCGGTCGAGGGCGTCGATGGTCTCGAACGCCGCCGGCGTCCGGGTCATCAGGCACATGTCGGCCTCCGGATCGTGGTCGATCCGGAAGTAGCGGCCGTCGGCGATGGTCCGGGTCCACGCCATGGGAGCGACCATAGCAAAGCTCGACCGGCGGCCGGTCGAATTGCGGCGGGTCGCGATCCGACCCGTCGTGCGGCTGCCCGCGGCCCGCTGCGGCGAAGCAACCGACGAAGAGAGTGCGCAGCCTCCGCTGCGATCGTCGCGTCTAGAGGACAGCGAGCGACCTCCACACGCGGACCGTGAGCCGAGCGCGCGACGCTCGTCGTCGACGTGCGAGCGTCGCTCGTCGTTCCTCGCAACGCTGGCACGCGGCACGTCGTTTCACCGGAGCGGCGCGGCCCACAGAGCGCTCCGCGCGAGAGCACGCGCAGAGCGCTCGGTCGCCATCCAGAGGGATGAGCCGAGCTCGCCGAGGCCGAAGTCGTGCGGAGGCGCCGGGCCCCGAGGACGCACCTCGCTCACCCGCCGACCTCGCCTCGAGGACCGCGGCGAGCCGCGAGGATCGACGTACCCGCGGTCGCGTGAACGCCCAGGAGCGCGCGAGAGACCCGGCGAATTCCCGTCTTGAGCGGCGTTCTCGGCGGTTCTCGCAGGCTTCGGCCGGGCGGCCTTTGCTAGCATGGGTCATGCTCGCCGCGCCCCTCCTCCGCCGCCTCGTCCTCGCCCTCCCCCTCGCCGCGGCGGCCTGCGCCGGCGACGACAAGGCGACCACCGACGACGCGACCCAGGGATCGAGCGACACGCAGACGTCATCGATGACGTCCGCAGGCTCGACGAGCGGCGGCTCGGCGACAGGCTCGACGAGCGACGCGACCGCCACCTCCGACGCGACCGCCACCTCGAACGCGACCGCCACCTCCGCGCCGACGACCACCGCGACGACCGACGCGACCGCGACGACCGACCCGACCGCGACGACCGACCCGACCGGGGCGACCAGCGACACCGGCGACGACCCGCCGCCCCTCGGCGACGACGCGTGCATGGGCTACGCGACGCGCTACTGGGACTGCTGCAAGGCCCACTGCGGCTGGGAGGGCAACGTCAACCCGGCGACCGACGCCCTGGCGAGCTGCGACAAGGCGGACATGAGCCACGGCGGCGACTACAACGTCGCCAGCGCCTGCGACGCGCCGAACCCCGACAGCGCCTACACCTGCTACAGCAACGCCCCGTGGGCGGTCAGCGACACGCTCGCCTACGGCTTCGCCGCGGTCCCGGCCCAGGGCGACATCTGCGGCCGCTGCTACCAGCTCGACTTCGACGGCACCGGCCACTACAACGCCCAGGACCCGGGCTCGGTCGCCCTCGGCGCCAAGCAGATGATCGTCCAGGCGACGAACATCGGCTACGACGTCGGCGGCGGCCAGTTCGACATCCTCACGCCGGGCGGCGGCGTCGGCCTCTTCGACGCCTGCTCCTATCAATGGGGCGTCGAGACCTCCGAGCTCGGGGCGACCTACGGCGGCTTCATGACCTACTGCCAGGGGCAGGGCGGCGACCACGAGACGATCAAGGCCTGCGTCCTCAGCCGCTGCGCCGCGGTCTTCGACGACCCCGGCCTCGCCGAGCTCGCCGCCGGCTGCGAGTGGTACGTCAACTGGTACGAGGCCGCCGACAACCCCAACCTCC
>JAGQIT010001065.1 GCA_020431135.1 Myxococcales bacterium
TGCGAGCACGCGGCGATCGTCGACGAGGAGCGCCGCCTCTGGGGCGTCCAGTTCCACCCCGAGGTCACGCACACCGAGCGCGGCTCGGAGGTCTTCGCCGCGTTCCTCGACGCCGCGGGCTTCCGCCGCGACTGGTCGATGGCGGCCTTCGCCGAGGAGGCGATCGCGGCGATCCGCGCGCAGGTCGGCGACGAGGGGACGGTGCTCTGCGGCCTCAGCGGCGGCGTCGACTCGTCGGTCGCGGCGCTCCTCGTCGAGCGGGCGATCGGCGATCGCCTGCGCTGCATCTTCGTCGACAACGGCCTCCTGCGCCAGGGCGAGCGCGCCGAGGTCGAGCGCATGTTCGCCGGCAAGCTCCACAACCCGCTGATCGTCGCCGACGCGAGCGAGCGCTTCTACGCCGCGCTCAAGGGGATCACCGACCCCGAGGTCAAGCGCAAGCGGATCGGCGCGGCGTTCATCGAGGTCTTCGACGAGGAGGCCAAGGGCCTCGGCGGCGCCGACTACCTGGTCCAAGGGACACTCTATCCCGACGTCATCGAGAGCGTGTCGATCCGCGGCGCCTCGGTGACGATCAAGACCCACCACAACGTCGGCGGCCTCCCCGAGAAGATGCGCATGGGCGTCGTCGAGCCGCTGCGCGAGCTCTTCAAGGACGAGGTCCGGCGCCTCGGGATCGAGCTCGGCATGGACGAGGCGATGGTCTGGCGCCACCCCTTCCCGGGCCCGGGGCTGGCCGTGCGGATCCTCGGCGAGGTCACGGCGGCGGGCTGCGAGGTCCTCCAGAGGGCCGACGCGATCATCATCGAGGAGATCCGCAAAGCCGGCCTCTACCGCGAGCTCTGGCAGGTCTTCGGCGTCCTCTTGCCGGTCAACACGGTCGGCGTCATGGGCGACGCGCGGACCTACGAGAACGCCCTCGCGGTCCGGGCGGTCAACAGCACCGACGCGATGACGGCGGACTGGGCCCGGCTGCCCTACGAGGTGCTGGCGGTCATCTCCAACCGGATCATCAACGAGGTCCGCGGGATCAACCGCGTCTGCTACGACATCAGCTCGAAGCCGCCGGCGACGATCGAGTGGGAGTGAGCTGAGCCGTGCGCGTGCCCCACGACGACGGCCCGGAGGACGCGGCCCCGCCCGCGCCGAAGCGGCGCAAGGATCGTGGTGAGACCGCGGCCGCGGCGGAGGCCGCGCGGGAGGTCGCGCCGAAGGCCCGCGGTGACGAGCCGGGGAACACGGAGATCCGCCCGCAGTCGTTCGCCGAGTACATCGGCCAGTCGGCGCTCAAGCGCAAGCTCGAGGTCTTCGTCGCCGCCGCCCGCGGGCGCGACGAGCCGCTCGATCACACGCTCCTCCACGGCCCGCCGGGGCTCGGCAAGACGACGATGGCGCACATCCTCGCCAACGAGCTCGGCGTCCAGCTCCACCTGACCTCAGGGCCAGCCATCGAGCACAAGGGCGTGCTCGCCGGGCACCTGACCGCGCTCGAGGAGCGCGACGTCCTCTTCATCGACGAGATCCACCGCCTCAACCCGGTGGTCGAGGAAGTGCTCTACCCGGCGATGGAGGACCGCGCGCTCGATCTCATCATCGGCGAGGGGCCGGCGGCGCGCTCGGTGCGGATCGACCTGC
>JAGQIT010001066.1 GCA_020431135.1 Myxococcales bacterium
GAGAACACCAGCGAGAAGATCTCGCTCCTCTACCGGATCGGCGAGCTCTACGAGGGCCCCCTCGAAAATGAGGACGTGGCGATCCGCTGGTACGAGGCCTCGCTCGCGGCCGAGCCCGCGTACATCGCCGGCCTCCGCGCGCTGACCAAGCTCTACACGAAGCGCCAGTCGTGGGACGCGCTGATCGCCATGAACCTCGCCGAGGGCGACGCGGTCCGCGAGAGCGTCCGCAAGGCCGCGGCCTACCAGCGCGTCGCCGACATCTACGAGCTGCGCAAGGGCGAGCCGTCGACGGCGATCGAGCACCACGCGAAGGCGCTCTCCCTCGATCCGACCCTCGCCGCGTCGTTCAAGGCGCTCGTCCGCCTCTACACCGACGCCAAGCGCCACCGCGAGCTGATCGAGCTCTACGAGCGAGGCATCGACGGGGCCCCGAACGACACCGTCCGGATCGCCTATCTCTTCAGGATCGGTGACATTTTCATCGACAACCTGCTCGAGCCGGTGCAGGCGATGCACACCTACCGGCGCATCCTTAAAATAGATCGGACCCACCTCGGGGCGATCCACGCGCTGCAGCGAGCGGCGGAGCAGGCGGGGCGCCACAAGGACCTCATCGGGGCGCTCGAGCTCGAGGCGGGCCTCACCCGCGAGGAGCCGCGGGTCATCGGCCTCCTCCACCGCGCCGCCGAGCTCCTCGACAACGAGCTCGACGATCGCGAGGGCGCCCTGGCGCGCCTCCGGCAGATCCTCGAGATCGACGGCTCGTATCAGCCCGCGCTCGCCAGCGCCGGCCGCCTCTACTTCCGTATGGGTCGCTGGGAGGACCTCTTCCGGACCTACGAGCAGGAGCTGTCGATCACGCGGCCGGGGCGGGCGTCGGTCGCCCTCCTGCACACGATGGGCAAGCTCGCCGAGGAGAAGATCGGTCGGATCGAGCAGGCGATCGAGTGCTACCGCCGCGCGATCAAGATCGACGCGAAGCACGGCCCGTCGCTCGAGGCCTTGGCGCGGATCCTCGGCGAGGGCGAGCGCTGGCGCGAGCTGGTGGGGGTGCTCGAGACCCAGCTCGGCGGGCTCGTCGAGCCGCGGGCGCGCGCGTCGACGGCCTACCGCATCGGCCGGATCTTCGAGGAGCGCCTCGACGTTCTCGACAAGGCGCTCGCGTCCTATCAGCGCGCGCTCGAGTCGGTGCCTGACTATCGGCCGGCGATCGACGCCGTCGCCCGCGTCCGCGCCCACCAGGAGAGCTGGTCCGGCGTGGTCGAGGACCTCGCGCGCGAGGCGTCGACGGCCAAGGACAAGTCGCTGGCGATCGCCGCGCTCCTCCGCGCCGGCGAGGTGTGGAGCGAGAACCTCCATCAGGCCGAGCGGGCGATCAGCAGCTACGAGTCTGTCCTCGAGCTCGATCCGGAGAACCTCGCGGCGCTCTTCGCCCTCGAGTCGCTCTACCGCGAGAAGTCGGCGTGGACGATGCTCGCCGAGGTCTACGCCCGGCAGGCGCGGATCCTCCGCGACGACAAGGCGAGGATCGCCGCGCTCCGCGAGCTCGCGCGGATCCAGGCGGCCCACGGGATCGGCGACAGCGACGCGTCGCTCCAGACCTACGGGGCGATCCTCGAGATCGACGGCGACGACTTCCACGCCCTCGCCGCGACGGAGCGCGCGGCCATGGACGCGGTCGACGACGAGCTCCTCAGCGTCGTCGACAGCCGCTTCGTCGACGCGCCGGTCGATCGCACGCTGACCGCCGCGCACGAGGTCCGCCTCGGCGAGAGCCTCGAGCGCAGCGGCGCCGTGGGCGACGCGCTCGCGGCGTACGAGGCGGCCCTCGGGCACGACGCCGAGTCGCTCGCGGCGATGTACGGCATGGTCCGCGTCGCCAGCTCGCTCGACGATCCGCGGGCGCTGGTCTTCGCCAAGACCCGCCTCGCCAAGGTCGAGCGCGACGGCAGGGTCGCGGCGGAGCTCCTCACCGAGATCGCGACGCTCCGCCTCCAACGCCTCGACGATCACGAGGGCGCGATGGCGGCCCTCGAGGAGGCGCTCGAGCGCTGGCCCGACGCTGTCGGCGCCGCGGAACTCCTCGACGAGCTGCTGCGCGCGACCGGGCGCACGGAGGTGCTCGTCGAGCGCCTCGGCCAGGCCGCCGAGGCCGCGAAGGACAGGGACCGCGCCTCCGATCTGTGGTGCCGCGTCGCCGAGCTCTACGCCGACGATCTCGAGAACCTCTCGGGCGGCATCGCGGTCCTCCGGCGATCGCTGCGCGACAGGCCGCAGCACGCCCAGACCAACCTTCTGCTCGGCGATCTCTTCGGGCGCAACACGCAGTGGAGCGAGGCCGCCGGGGCCTACCGCGAGGCGCTCGCCCAGACCGACGACGCCGAGACGATCTGCGTCGTCAACACGCGCTTGGCGATGGTCCTCGCCGATCAGCTCGACGACCTCGCGGGCGCGCGCAAGGCGATGGCGAAGGTCCTCGCGCTCATGCCCGATGATCGCGACACGCTCCTCCTCCTCACCGACTACCACGCGCGGGCGAAGGACGTCGAAGCGGCCACCGAGGGCGCGCGCCAGCTCCTCCGGGTGTCGACGAGCCGCGAGGATCGCATCGACGCGATCATCCATCTCCACCGCGTCGAGCTCACGCTCGGCCGCCGCGATCAGGCGCGCGAGGTCCTCCTCAACGCCGTCGTTCTCGAGGGGCCGAGCGGCCTCGCGGCCCGCGAGTACGCCAGCTTCGTCCGCGGCGACGACGACTGGCAGCGCTACGAGGCGGCGCTGGGCAAGTACCTGCGCCAGGCCGAGAGCGAGGGCGCGCCGGTGGTGCCGACCTACCTCGCGTTGGCGACGGTCCAGGCCGAGCGCCTCGGCGAGATCGATCGGGCGATCAGCACCCTCGAGCAGGGCCTCGCCAACGTCGGCGAGAGCGCGCCGCTCCGCGAGGAGCTCGCCCGCTGGCTCAAGGCCGACGGTCGGATCCCCGATGCGATCCGCACCTACCAGCAGCTCCTCCAGCACCACCCGGCGTCGTCGCCGGGCTGGCGCGGGCTCCACGAGAGCTACGTCGCGGTCAAGCGCTCGGTCGAGGCGACGCTCGCCCTCGCGCCGCTGTGCATCCTCGGCGACGCAAGCGAGCATGAGGCCCGCGTGATGCAGGCCTCCGTCCCGCGCCCGCCGGTCGGCGCGCCCGGCAGCCTCCACCCGGACAACTACCGCCCGCTCGTCGATCGCAGCGATCACGGGGCGATCGCCGAGCGCCTCCTGGCCATCATCGACGCCAGCCTCACGCGCCTCTACCCGATGGACCCGAACGCCTACGGGGTCTCGAGCCGCGACAAGATCACGAGCCGCTCGAACAACCCGCTGCGGACCGTCGCCGATCGTGTCGCTCTGCTCTTCGCGATCCCCGACTTCGAGCTCTACGTCGTCCGTTCGCAGGGCACGCGGGTCGCCCTCGACTTCGGCACCGTCCCGGCGCTCCTCGTCCCCGCGCCGGTGCTCCGCCTCAACGAGAGCCAGCAGGTCTTCATCCTCGCGCGGGCGCTCGCCGACGTCGCCCGCGGCCTCCACCCGCTGAGCAAGTTCAAGGCCCAGGATCTGATGCTGATCCTCGCCGCCGCCGCCCGCTCGGCGAACCCGAACTACGGCTCGACCCTCGCCGATGGCGGCGCCCTCAACGAGCTCAACCGGCGGATCGTCAAGGCGCTCTCGCGCAAGGACCGACGCGCCTTCGAGGACGTCGCCGCCGCCTACGCCTCGGCGCCGCCGATCGACTTCGGCGCCTGGGTGCACGACAACATCTTCGCCGCGAACCGCGTCGCCAGCCTCATCACCGGCGATCTCGGCATGGCCGTCGAGGTCCTCCGCCAAGAGGATCCCGCGCTCGTCTACCTCGAGGGCGAGGATCTGGTCACGACCTCCGAGGTCATCGCCGACCTCCTGCGCTACTGGTGCAGCGACGCGTCGATGGAGCTGCGCCGGCGGATGGCGGGGCAGCGGACGGGCTAGGTCACGACCTCGCGTTGTCGGGGCCGTGCGCGTGTCATTCACGCGCACGGGCCCCGTTGCGGATGGCGCAGCGGCCGAAAAGGAGAAGGCCGAGCCCTCGTCTGCGAGGTGCTCGGCCTTGGGACTCCCTGGTAGCCGCTTTGCGGACTCGAACCG
>JAGQIT010001067.1 GCA_020431135.1 Myxococcales bacterium
GAAGTAGTGGTCGAGGTGGCGGGCGGTCACGCCGTTGAGCTGGTCGCGGGCCTCGCCGAGGAGCTCGAGGAACGTGAGCAGGAGGGCGAAGTGCGGGCGCCCGAGCCAGCGCGCGGCCTCCCCCCCGTAGCGCTCCGGCTCGCGCATGTAGGCGACGATGTCGGCGATCGTCAGGTCGTCGTGGCGCGCGAACGCTGCCCAGGTGCCGACGTCGCGGAGGACGTCGCCGTCGGCCTCGACGTAGCGCAGGCGCTCGGCGTAGGCCTGGACGAAGGCGAGGAGATCGGCGTGGCCGCGCTCGTCGATCTTGGCGGTCGCCGGGTCGAGGGCGGCGAGCGCCCGCCCGCGCTGGCTCGTGCCGTCGCTGCTGTCGAGGGAGAGGGGGGGAGAGCGCCTGGACACGATCAGCTCCCGCGGAAGTGAGCGTTGGTGGTGACGAAGCTGCCGGCGCCCGCGTAGGCGAGCGTGGGGTCCGGGACCGGCGCGGGCGCCGGCTGCTTCGCGGGGACGAGGACCTCGAAGTTGGCGGTGAAGCGGCCGCCGACGAGGAGGAGCGCGGCGCCGCCGCTGCGGCTCTTCTGGGCGATCTGATCGCCGGCGAGGGCGGCGATCGTCAGGGTCCCGCTGCCGGGGATCGAGTGCTGCTCCGTCACGTAGGCGCACAGCTGGACCTCGACGCTCCCCTCGTCGCCGAGGACGCAGAGGCGCCGGCCGTCGCGGGTCGCGGGTCCGCTGGCGAGCAGCGCGCCCGGGCGCACGGAGACCTTCGCCGCGCCGAAGGCCGGCTCGAAGATCGCCTGGTCGCCGTCGATGAGAACGTAGTCGCTCATGGGGCTAGCGGGCGGCGTCGACGGCCTCGACCAGGTAGAAGGGGAAGACGAGGTTGTAGCGGGAGTTCGTCCCGAGGATCCGGTAGGCGATGCGGATCTCCAGCGCGCCGGCCTGATCGACCCGCGGCGTGACGTCGAGCGCGTCGACGGCGATCCGCGGCTCGTGGCGGAGGATCGCGTCGCTGAGCTCCGCGCTCAGGCGCTCGATCGTCGCCTGGTCGAGCTCTTCGAAGAGCACCTGGTCGAGGGCGCAGCCGAAGTCCTCGTGCATCGGCCGCTCGCCGGGGCGAGTCGCGAGGAGGATCGTCAGCGACTGGTGGACGTCGACCTCGTCGGCGACGACCTCGACCTCGGCGCCGCCGCGCGAGAACGACGGCGGGAAGGCCCAGCCGACCCCGAGGAAGGAGGGCCGCGGCGCGTCGCGTCTAGGCATCGAGGGTCCCCCTCGCGGCCGGCCTCGGCGCGACCCGGCGCGCTGGCGTCCGGTCGACGCGATCGGAGCCGACGACCGCGGCGCGCATATCCACAGGACTCTCGCCACCGGCTGCTAGGACGGGCGCGCGCATGCTTCCTCCTCGCGTCATTGGATGTCGACCGTCATGCCCTTGAGCACGACCTTCCCCCTCGCCTCGAGGGTCAGGTCACCGGCGCTGCGCAGCGCGATCCCGTCGGCCTTGAGGGTGACGGTGCTGCCGTTCTGATCGCGGAGCGTGATCTCGCCGGCGTCGTCGTCGATGACGATCTGATTGCCCTTCGGCGTCGCCAGGGTCAGCGCGGCCCGCTGGTCGTCGAAGTCGACGCGCACGCCGGAGCGGCTGACGAGCGCGCGCGTGGGGTTGTCTTGGGTGATGGCGCCGCCCGTCGGCGGCGCGACGCCGGCGCTGAAGAGCGCGCCGAGGATCACCGGCTGCCGCGGATCGCCGCCGAGGAAGCCGACGATCACCTGGTCGTCCGGTTCGGGGGAGAAGCAGAAGCCGCGGCCCTCGCCGGCGTCGGGGCGGCTGACGCGGGCCCAGATCGGGCCGAGGTCGGGGAGGCGGACGCGGACCCGCTCCTCGCCGTCGGGGTCCTCCGCGTAGGCCTCGACGATCCCGAGCTGGAGCTCCGTGGCCGGCGGCAAGAGGCCGCCCGCCGGCGCCTCCGCGAGCTCGGGTCGACGGGCGAACCACGTCGGCGGGAGTCCGAGCTCGAGCTCGGTCCACCAGCCGTCCTGATCGACGCGGTGGATCACGCCGCTGACGAAGTGGACGCCGTTGAAGCGCTCGCCGACGCCGTCGAGGCCGATACGATCGTAGGGCTGGAGGCCGGCGTCGCCGGCGACCACCAGGCGGCCCCGGAGCTGCGCGAGGCGGCTGCGGGCGAGGCGGGCGTCAGCCCAGGCCTGGAGCTCGTCGGAGGCCAGCGGCGCCGGCATCCGCAGCGCCTGCTGTTCGCCGCCGAGCTCCGCCGCGGTCGCCTCGACGTTGAGGTTGCCGGCGGCGATCTTAAGCGGCTTGGCGGTCGCCGGTCGCGGCGGCGCGCTCGCCCGCGGATCCCACGCGCAGCTCGTCACCGACCGCCACTGGTCGCCGCCGTCGAGGTCGAGCTCGAACTCGTGGATCTCGTCGAGGCCGTAGGTGTAGCGCGCGGCGACGGTCCCGGCGGCGCTCATCGAGCGCGCCGAGATCAGGCCGTCGACGGCGAGCACGACGAGCCCGTTGACGTCGGCGCGGGAGAGGATGAAGTCCCAGTCGGTCGCGTGGTGCTGGACCAGCTCGCGGTGCTTGACCCGGGTCGCGTCGATCGTGCCGACGCGCAGGCCGCCGCCGCGGACAAGCGCGCTGATCACCTCGTCGTCGCGCTGGTCGCGGAAGACGGCGCTCCTGCGCGTGCGCGTCAGGGCGAACGCGGCGCCCTTGAGCTCGACCCGGAGCTCGCTCGCGCCCTCGCGGGCGCTGACGCTCTGGCGGACGACGAGGCCCGTGAACAGGCGTCGATCGGGGCTGTCGCCGTAGCGCAGGAGGATCTCGATCGACTTGCCCACGGCGAAGAAGGGCGAGTCGCTGATCGCGAACTTCCCGGCGGCGACGCTGCCGTCGATGACGACGAGGTGAGCCTCGGCGATCCGGTCGAGGGCGCGGCGGACCTCGATCGTCAGGAGCTCGATCTCGCCGGACATCACCCGGCCCTCGCTCTTGATCGTCGCGGTGTAGGGGGTCACGTCAGCGCTCCTCCCGGCGCTCGAAGGGGGGGAAGAGCAGCTCCTGACCGACGCGGAGGTCGCGGGGGTGATCGAGGCCGTTGACCTGGGCGACCCGGAGGTAGTGGGCGGCCGAGCCGTAGATCTCGATGCAGAGGAGCGGCAGGGTGTCGCCGGCGCGGACGGTCCGTCGGTGGGTGAGATCCGGCGACGAGAGGCGGAGCTCCTGCGCGTTCTTCTTCGGGTCGACGGCCTCGACGAAGACCGCAGTCACCTCGGCGCGCAGCGGCGACCCGTCGCGATCGAAGGCCGTGTACTCGATGTCGGCGGAGCGCAGGCGGCACTCGAAGCCGCCGCTGCCGAAGATCCCCTTGTGCCAGCGCAGGCGGAGGTAGGAGGCCTCGTGGGTCGTGTCGACGACCCGGTAGCACAGCGACAGGAAGGCGCGGATCCACTCGGCGACGGTCGGCCTGTGCCGCAGGCGCTGGACCCCGTAGTCACCCACACCGCTGCCGTCGAAGACGAGCTTCACTGTCAGCTCTTCGGCGACGCTGTGCGACCAGCGGGTCTGGGCGCCCTGGGTCGAGATCCCGCGCTTGGGGTGGAAGGCGCTCTCGTGGCGCGTCGCCAGGGTCTCCGGGTTGTACATCGCCTCGAGGACGTGACCGCCGTGGAGGCCGCCGCGGTTCGGCCGCGTCCGAGCGACGTCGGTGTAGGCCTCGATCGTCAGCTTGGCGAGCT
>JAGQIT010001068.1 GCA_020431135.1 Myxococcales bacterium
GCGAACTTGAAGAGGCTCATCGCCGCGTTGAACTCGACGTTGAGCGGCGACGCGACGACCATGCCGCGCTCGAGCACGAGGTTCCCGTAGCTGACGCGGGTCGGGACGCGGTGGCTGTAGAGGTTCTGCCCGCCCTCGACGATCGTCGCCGTGTCGATCGTCGCCGCGAGCCCTGAGACCCGCTGGAAGCGGATGTCGATCGGGTTCGGCACGGCGCCGCCGGCGAGGAAGACGACCGCGAAGCGGAAGCTCAGCGGCGGCCCGGTGTAGGGCTCGATGGAGAGCTCAGGGATCGACGACGTGCCCATACTCAGCCCTCCGCGGTCAGTGGTGGATCACCGTGATCCCCGCGGCCTTGAGCTCGAGGACGTCGATCGCGGCCTCGTTGGTCGCCGCGTCCAGCGTCGGCGCGGTCAGGCGGACGGCGTACGCCCGGGCGATCCGCCAGCCGAGCACCGGCGCGCCCGCGGGGTCGCAGAGGCTGATCTCCATCATCTTCGGCGAGCGCCCGGCGACCCACTCGTAGAGGAAGGTGACGCCGGCGACGCTCCCCCGCTCGAGGGTGAGCGACGAGAAGCCCTTGCGCGAGTAGTGGGCGATCTCCTCGCCCTCGAAGAACGAGAGGCCGTGGCGGTAGGTGACGGTCGGGTGCCCGCGCTGCAGCCCTGAGATCTTGGCGAAGCTCAGCGGCCGCGCGTCGACGAGGACGCGGAAGTTGTAGGCCGCGAGGGGGTAGGCGGCCCGCTGCTGCGGCGCGGAGTGGGCCACGGGCTCAGGCCTCCTCGATCATGATGTAGTCGGCCTTGAGCTCGATGGTCTCGATCGCCGCGTCGTTCGAGTTGGCGTCGAACGTCGGCGCGTCGAGGCGGACCGGGAAGGCGTTGCCGATCTTCCAGGTGATGACAGCGTCGCCCTTCTCGTCGCAGAGGCGGACGAAGAGGTCCTTCTTCTCGACCTGGTTGATGCGCACCGTGCTGATCCAGCGGTAGAGGTGCTCCACGCTCGTGCGCCGGACGAGCCCCTTGCGCAGGGTGATCGTCGGCGCGACGGCCTGCGCCGGCATGATCATCATGTTAGGGCCGACGGCGCCGCGCGCCGTCGGGCTCTCGAGGAAGGTCGTCGTCTCGTAGGCGATCGTCAGCCCGGAGACCTCCGAGAAGGAGACGGTGTCGCCGCCGATCTCGACGCGGTAGTTGTATACGGGCAGCGGATAGTCGCTGCGGATGGATTCTCTGGAGAGTGCCATTGTTCGCCCTCGCTTGCCGTTGTTCGGGGTTCTAGGCGTCGATCAGCTTGTGAGAGAAGCGCAGGACGATGAACTCGGCCGGGCGCACGGCGGCGGCGGCGATCTCGACGATCATCCGCCCCTCGAGCACGTCCTGCGGGGTCATCGTCTTGCCGAGGCCGACGTTGACGTAGTAGGCGGCCTCCGGCGTCGCGCCCTGGAGCGCGCCCTGCTCCCAGAGGCCGTAGAGGTAGCTCTCGAGCATCCCCTTGACCTTGAGCCAGGTGTTGGCGTCGTTCGGCTCGAAGACCGCGAACGACGTCGCCTTCCGCGCGGACTCCTCGATCATCAGGAAGAGGCGGCGGACGGGGACGTAGCGCCACTCGTTGTCGTTCCCGGCGAGCGTGCGGGCGCCCCAGATGAGCGTGCCCTTGCCGGCGAAGGCCCGGATCGCGTTCACCGACTTTCCGGAGCTCGGGTCGACGTTGAGGCGCTCCTGCTCGTCGCTCGTGATCTGCTCGGTCGGGCCGATGACGGCGCTCAGGCTGATGTTCGCCGGCGCCTTCCAGACCCCGCGCTCGCGATCCGTGCGGGCGTAGGCGCCCGCGACCGCCGCGCTCGGCGGCAAGACCACACGGCTCTCGGCGAGGCGCCGCTTGATCAGGTTGTAGCGCGCCGTGTTGGTCGTCGCGATCGCCGCGAGGTTCGTCTCCTGCTCGCCCTCACGCAGGGTCACGGCGCTCGCGTCGTAGTGGTGGCTGAGCGCCGTGAGGAGATAGGGGTGATAGGCCGCGCCGTAGGAGAGGTGGTCGCTGCCGAGGCCGTCGCGGAAGGCGTCGACGTCGCCCGCGGCGACGTCGAGGATCGCGAAGCGGTCGCCGAGCTTGGCGCAGAGCGCGAGCGCCTGCTGGCCCACTGCGTCGCGATCCGCCTGGGGGAGATCGACGAGCTCGGGCATGACGACGAGCGTCGGCTCGTCGTGGCGCTCGAGGGCCGCGAGGCCGCGGGCGTAGTGCTCCTGGCTCGCCTGCGCGCCGTAGCGGCCGATCGAGATCACGTAGCAGCGGCCGCCGCCGTTGCGGAAGTAGAGGCTGAGCGCGTAGTAGAGCTTCCACGTCGGCGAACTCGGGCCCGCGGGCGTGACCTCGTCGGCCTCATCGACGGCGAAGGCCGTCGGGTGCGCGCCGCCGAAGCGCCGCTCGTATTCGAGGAGCGTGCTGAGCTCCGCCACCTCCGCCTGATCGGCGGCGCCTCGCTCGGTGAAGCCGATGAACACGGGGATCGCGGTCGCCACCTCCGCCACCGAGGGGGGCAGGGTCGCGAGCTCTTCTACATAGACGCCGGGTGCTTGATACGTGGGCATAACGCTCTCTGGTCAGAACTCGAGGACACGGAAGAGGGTTGAATCGGGCTCGTCTTGGGCCGCGGCCCTGAGGCGTGAGCGGCTGCGAATCGAGGGGTTGGCGAGCTCTGGGATCAGCAGGTCCTCGCCGAGGAGGAGCGCGAGGTGACGCCGCGGCGTCCGACGGCTGGGGACGCGCGAAGCGGACGTCAGGCGGAAGCAGCGGCCCCCCGGACGCGCGGCCACGAGGCGGCCTCCGGTCGGATCGTCGAGCGTCGAGGTCTCGTCGGAGAGCTCGGCGACGGCGAATGAGAGTGCCGCAGCCGAGCCTCGATCCTCGATCTTCGGGGAGCCCGCGACGGCGCGGGTCGTCAGCAGGTAGTAGACCCACCGCGCGCTGCGGGCCGTAAGATCGAGGGTGTAGCGCGGCGGCGCGGCGATCCACGCCCCTGTGAGCCCGTCGATCTCGACCGCGGCTGCGACCTCGGGGGGGAGGCGCTGGTCGCCCCGCGAGGGCGCGAGAGGCCCACCCACGGGCGATGAGGCCCGGTAGATCGTCGGCGCGGCGGCGAGCCAGCCGTCGACGTCTGTATAGTGGATGAAGTCGCCGGAGGCCCGGAGATCAAAGGCGAGGCGGAGGCCGTCCAGGGGCATCATAGGGCGACCCTCCGCGTCGACCTGCACGAGCACCTCGATCCCGTCATCGCGCGAGCGGACGACGAGGCGGCGCACCATGACGCGGTCTGCGTCGCCACGCCAGCCGCGGGGAACGAGGGCTACGTCCGGGCACGCACCTCCGTCGTCGAACTCGTGACGGACCACGATCTCGAGGAGTCGGCGGTACCTCATTCTCGCCCCCCGACGGCGACCTTCAGCTCGTCGATCGCGGGCGCCTCGAGCCCGTCCTTGGCGGCGAAGGTGACCAGCTTCGCCCGATAGAGGAGTGAGGGGTGGTGGGCGATCCGGAGCGCGCTCCAGACCACGTTCATCTGCGACAGCTCCAGTGTTCGCAGCTCGAAGACGACGCGCTCGAGCGTCGCTGGCAGCGCCGGCGCGACCTCTGCGTCGAGGACCGGCTGGGTATGGAGGTAGTCGACGATCGTCGAGAGGTGGCGCCAGGCCTCGTCGTAGCGCTTGAAGCGGGCGACGAAGAGGAGGTCGAGCATGAGCCGGAGCGCTGGGCGCCCGCTGCCGGCGCGGAGTCGGCGCTCCGAGCCCCGCAGGAGCCGCTCCTCCTCGAGGTTGAGGAGGATCATGGTCACCGCGTTCTGCTGCAGCGACAGGGGCTCGCTCTTGTCGCCGTCGACGAAGACGACGCGCTCTCCGCTCGCGTCGTCCTGAGAACCACCGAACGCGAGGCGAATTTGCTCATCGAGATGGGCGCGCAGGAATATCAGGACATCGGCCAACATCGACGACCATGCATACGGCGGGATGCCACCTAAACGCTGGCGATGCTACCCCTAGTGGAAATGGGGAGTCAATGGGGATAGTGAATGTTAAAGGTGCAAATGTTCTCCGACGCGTCCTGGTCGTCATATGGTGATTGTTTTTGTGGGTCCGTGCGGCCGGTTTGGGCTGTATGCGGCTAGGTGGCCGCATTCGCAATGTTAATAGTTTGCGGCGCGTGAGACGGTGTGCGGGGGCGGTCGGCCGGCACAGTCAAGCGCGCCGTGTCTCGTCTATCTAGCGCCTAGCGCCGTGGGTAGGAGTGTCGCACCGCTGACCACCTATCATGATATGGAGGCGGGGCCCCGGAGCTCCTCGGTCGTTCCGGCGAGCCCGAGCTTCGCCCTCGTGAGCCTCTGTGAGGCGAAACCATCGCTGTTCACGGTGCGCGTGCTCGCCGAGCGCTTCTTCAAGGAGCACGTCGACGTCTATCTCAGGCCATCGACGCAGACGCCTTTCGAGGCGTCCTCGCGGAGGACATCATCCCCGAATACGGCAACCGTCACTTCGAGTCGGTGACCCGCGCCGACATGAAGGCCCTCCGCGCGCGGCTCGGGCTCACGCGCTGGAAGAAGGTCGCGGTCGCGTCGTCCTTTTTCAGGGGGTCGCGGCGCTGGCCCCGGTGCTCCGCCGCTACTTCCTCCGCGAGGTCCGCCGCCGCGCTGTGTCCTCGTTCGACGACAGAGCGGCGTGTCCTGGCAGGGTGTCCAAGCCAGGGGGGCCCTGTCGCCGTCGAACCCGGAACTACTCGCGCCGCAGCCGGACGATCACAGCTCGGGCAGGTGGATCTCCACGCCGCCGATCGACTTGGTCTCGACGAACTCGACGCCGGCCTCCTCGAGCGGTCATCGTGGACAGCCGGTGGGCAACTCAGCCGCGGACGTCGATGGGCACGAGCTCAGTCGCCCCGCGGGCGCCGACCTCCGATGAGTGTCGCCTGGAGCGCCCGCAGGGCGTTCGCGTCGCCGTTCGCGGCGAGCTGGGCCTGCTCGGGCCAGGTCGTCGGATCGACGCTGCGGAGGTTGCTTCCGCCGCGCCTTAAGAGGGAGCGCAGGGATGCTGGGCTCATCGCAGCGAGGGCGATGAAGCTCTGAACCCCCGCGCTCTTGAGGAGCCTCGCGCACTTCGGACCGATCCCGTCGATAATTTCGAGGTCATCGTCAGGACAGGCGTCACACGGCTCGCGGCGCCTGACACCGGTGAGTCGCTCGACGGCAGCGAAGAGCTCGCACAGCTCGCGTCGCCGCGCTCGCTGGGCCTCTGCACGAACCTGTCTTCCAAACCATGTCGAGGTCCTGCAAAACGACGCGACCGCCGTCCGGCGTCGGTGGAGGGCCGCCCGTCGCTCCTGCCCGCCCGTCTGCGCCGCGCGATACCGACGCAGCGTGAAGTCCTCGAGCATGTCGGCGACCTCCAGGCGGCGCGCAGCCGCGACGTCGACGCGCAGCGCTTCGTCCTCTGCGGCTCGGCGAGCGCGTGGCCGGCGGCAGCCCTCGTCGAGGAACTCCGCGACATGAGCGGCGCGCGACTCGGCCTCTTGTCGGCGGGCGCACGCGGCCTCGGCCCGCTCGCCTCGACGACGGGCCGCCTCGTCGCGGATCGCCGCGACCTCAGCGCGGATCGCTGCCAGGCGTCCGCGCCGCTCAGCTCGTCGCCGCGTCGCCGGATCCACGCGCCGGCGCTCCGCCGCGCCCGAAGTCGATGTAGAGGTTGGTCTCGTCGGTCTCGATCGCCTCGATCGAGATCAACGAGGAGAGCAGAGCCGCGACGATCCGGGTCGCGGGGTTCGCCTCGAGGCCCGGCATCCTGAGAAGATCGATGACCACACGATCGCCGCGCGACTCCGCGAGGAACGAGGGCCGGCCCGGCAACGCGGCGATGAGATCGCCGGGACGCGAGAGGTCGAGGGCCCCTGAGCGCACGAGGACGGCGAGCGGCGAGGTGCTCTCGCTGGCGAGCTCGAGCTCGATCTCCGCGAAGCGGAGCGCGAAGCGCACGGCGTCGGCGCGAATCTCGACCTGGTCGACGCCGACGCTGAGGCTCGCGCGCAGGCGCGTCCCCATCGCGTCGACCTCCGCGCCGAGGCGGACGCAGGGCGGCGCCGCGTCGACGGTGAGGCCGACGGGGAAGAGGCGCACCGGGACGGCGTGCTCCGCGAGCCAGCGCAGCCCGGCGATCGGAATGCTGATCCGCAGGCCGACGAGGTCACGGGCCGCGCGCACGAGCGTCGCAGGGTTCTTCCACAGGAACCCCGCGGACGCGCTCAATGCATCTACCAGCGTCATGCGCCGATCCTACCCGGCGCCGGCGACTCTGACACTGGGCGTGTTCACCCCGCTTGTTCTCGCCCGCCAGCGTTCGGGTCGCGCTGGCGCTCACGCCTCGCAGGGGCGAGCGCCAACGCTCGTCGCTCCCTGTCCGAGTAGACACCTCCGCGCCGGCGGCCTATCATCGCAGACGAGCCTGGTAGCGGGAGGGTGTGATGGACAACGAAGCGCGATTCGATGAGCCGGTCGTCGGCTACCGCGAGCAACTTCGGACGCGCGTCGAGTCGCTCCGCGATCGCATCCGAACCGACAACAGGGCGCTCTTCAGCGCCGAGAGGGCCGCTCGCCACGAGATGACAGCGGAGCTCCAGGCCGAGGTCGCCCACCTCCTCGAGGTCGAGTACCGCGGCGAGCGTCTGGCGGCGGCGCGTGCCGACGCGGCCGCCCGCGACGCGGAGGTCGAGGCGCGCCGCCAAGCCGTCGCGGACGAGCTGAGGACGAGCCGTGACACGCGCATCGAGGTCGCCGACGCCGACCACCAGCGCAGGAGCGCGCTGCTCGAGGCCACCGCCGACCACGTCGACGCCCTCGCCCACGCGACTCGCGAGGAGCTCGGGCGCGCCGAGGATGCCCGCCTCGCGGGGCACCGCAGCGACCGCGCCGCGCGTCACCACGCGAGCGCGGCCCGGAGCGCCGACCTCGACGCCCATCGTCAGACGACCCGAAGCTTCCTCGAGGCCAGCGCGGCCGAGCACGCCGCGACCGCGCGGCGTGATCAGCAGGAGCGCGCGGCCTTCATCGCGGCGACCTCGGCCGCCGTCGCCGCGCTCTGCGACGACACCGAGTCGACGATGCGACGCCTCGCCGAAGAGACCGCGCAGACCTGCGCGCAGACCCGGGACAGCCGCCATCACGACCTCAACGCGGTCTTCCGCTGGGTCGATCGCTTCACCGGCCGTCGACCGCGGCCGCGCCTCGGAGCGACCTGAGCCGTGATCATCATCGACGACCTCCTCAGCGCGCCATTTCGCGGTCTCCTTTGGATCTTCCAGGAGGTCGCAGAGGCCGCAGAGAAGGAGCAGGAGGCCGAAGGCGACCGCATCCGCGACCGACTCCGCGACCTCTACATGCTCCTCGAGACCGGGCAGATCAGCGAGGATGAGTTCGACGCTGAGGAGGCCGGGCTCCTCGATCGCCTCGATGAGATCGAGGCCGAAGAGGGACGCGGTGAGGCGTTCGCGGCCGACGAAGACGACGACGACGACGAAGACGACGCCGATGACGAAGACGACGCCGTAGACGACGGCGACATGGACGCCGGTGAACCCGACGACGACGAGCCGCCTGGCTGAGCCCCGCGAGACATGAGGACGACATGGATGTTCGAGACCTTCTAGAACCCCTGGACGCCGGCACCTCGACGGGGGACCTGGCGGAGCCCCGCCGGCGGATCGAGGTCGATCCAGAGTCCCTGCGCGGCGGCCTCGGTCAGCTCGTCCTGACGCTCGTGCGCCTCGTCCATGAGCTCCTCGAGCGCCAGGCGATCCGACGCATGGAGGCAGGCTCGCTCGATGACGACGAGCTCGACCGCCTCGGCACCGCGCTCATGCACCAAGCGGAGGAGCTCGACCGCCTCCGAGAGGTCTTCGGGCTCAGCCCAGAGGACCTCAACCTCGACCTCGGCCCGCTCGGCAAGCTCCTCTGAGGCCCCATGGCCCGTTCGATCGCCCACGGAACCCGGAGCTCGACCCTCGCCGACGTGCTCGAGCGCGTCCTCGACAAGGGGGTCGTGATCGCCGGTGACATCAAGATCAAGCTCGTTGAGATCGAACTCCTGACGATCCAGCTCCGCCTCGTCGTCTGCTCGGTCGAGCGCGCCGTCGACATGGGGATGGACTGGTGGCGTCACGATCCGAACCTGAGCTCGGACGCCAAGCAGCCGCTGCCGCCGCGGCGACCGGGCGTGCCGCCCTCGGTGCCCATCGGCGAGGACCCGATCGAGCGGCGCCTGCGTCAGCTCGAGGCCGCGGTCGAGCGGATCGCAGTGGCCACCGGCGCCGATCCTAGTCCCGGATCATCGGAGGGTTGAGGACCCAGCGCCGGCGAGGAGCGACGAGCCCCGCGGCGATCGCCGTGTCCGTCGACGCGAGGACGACCTGAAGGCCGAGGTAGAGGAGGTCGACGTCGGCGACCGAGATGACGAGCTCGCCGCGGACGATCACTCCCTTGTGGAGGACGCGGTCGAGCACCTCACAGAGCGACACGCGCTCGCGCTCGGCGTCGTCATAGCCGCGGGCGATCTCGAGGTCGTCGTCGAGGCCAGGCTCGTGTCGGTCGCTCATTCGTGAACTCCATCGCCGCCGAGGAGACCGTCGCCGAGCTGCGCCAGCGCGTCGAGGCCGAGCGGCGGCTCACCTCGACCGATGGTACCGGGTCGGTGGTGCGCCCGCCAGCGATCGACGACCGCTCCCTCGCGCGCGTTCAGTGCCGCGCACAGTGAGCAGCCCTCGCTCTTCGGCGTGACTTGGTTGATCCAGATGCGGGCCGCGTTGAGGTCGAGATGAGCGAGCGCAGCCAGGAGGTCATCGGCTTCGGCTTTCGCCATTTCGGTTGGGATCGTCACGACCCACACCTCGGACCGCGAAGGGTCGCCGAGGAGCGCGCGGAGGCGCTTGAGCCCGCGCGACAAGGCGATCAGGCGGTCGCTGAGCCTGGGCAGGCGGAGGAGCTCGCGGTACTTCAAGAGAACGCGAAAGATCGCGTGGAGCCACGACTCGAGGACCTCGGGCATGCCGATGAGGCGGAGGAAGTGACCGGTCGCTGCGGTGTCGATGACGAGGACTCGCGGAGCTTCAGAGACCTCTCGCGTGTCGGCCTCGGCGAGCTCGACGAGCTCGGTGATCGCCACGATCTCATCGATCCCCGGCGGCGTCAGCTCGAGGAGCCGCTCGACGACCTCGCGATCGAAGGTGAGATCGATCCCCGAGCTGCTGCGCTCGAGCGACGCCTGGAGCTCCTCGCGGTAGTCCTCGCGCCAGCGGGCCCAGGCCGCCTCCGCGTCGAGGGCGCGGGCGTCGAGCCGCTCCGCGACGGTGAGCGGCGCTCCGCGGATCGGTCTCATCACACAGGTCGCTAGCGAGGGCGCCGGGTCGGTCGAGACCAGGGAGACCGTCGCGCCGCGGGCAGCGGCTGCGACCGCGAGGGCGGCCGCGACCGTGGTCTTGCCGACGCCGCC
>JAGQIT010001069.1 GCA_020431135.1 Myxococcales bacterium
CTCGAGGCTGGCGGCGATCTCTTCGTAGGACATCTCGTGGTACTCGCGGAGGAGGAAGGCCGCCCGCAGCGTCGGGCTCAGGTCGGCGATCGCCTCCTGGAGGTGGCGGGCGAGCATCCGCCGGCGGGTGAGCTCGTCGGCGCTGTCGTTGGCGGCGACGGGCCGGGCCTCGTCGATCACCGCCTGCTTCGGCCGGCGGCGCCGGAGCTCGTCGATCGCCCGGCGGCTGGCGATCGTCAGGATCCACGTCGACAGCTTCGCGGGGCCGCGGCGGTCGTAGGTGTGGAGGGCCTTGAAGACCCGGAGGAAGGTGTCCTGCGCCAGGTCCTCGACGAGGTCGCGGCGCTCGCCCTGGAGCATCCGCGCGAGGATGGCGAAGACCGGACGTTGGTAGCGCTCGACCAGGGCGCGGCGGGCCCGAGCGTCGCCGCGCTGGGCCCGGACGAGGGTGACCTCATCGAGCTCCGGCGGCGGCTTCGGGTGCGGGGTCGAGCCGAGCTTCACGGCGACGTTCACAGCCAGTACCACGGGCGCGCCCCGCCGGTGTTCCGTCGCTGGCCTGAAAACCTCGGCGTCGCCGAAGAACGGCGTTTGCGCGGTGGAATTCCGCTCTCAACGCCGCCGACGACGCAGGCCGAGGCCGAGGAGGGCGAGGGCGAGCCAGGTGCCGGGGCGGCTCGGCGCGCTCGGATCCGCGGCGCAGACGCAGCCGCGGTCGATCAGATCGAGGTCGATCCCCGCGGTCGCGCTGCCGTCGTCGGTGTCGGTGTCGGTGTCGGTGTCGGTGTCGGTCTCGTCGCCGCCGGTCGTCCCCGCCTCGGGCTCGCAGCTCGCCGAGCAGCCGTCGCCGTCGGCGTTGTTGCCGTCGTCGCAGCCCTCATTGGGGTCGAGAACGCCGTCGCCGCAGAAGCCGGCCGGGGCCGCGTTGACGCCGACGACACAGACGTCGTCGATCGTCCAGCCGCCCATCTCGAGGCCGCCGTCGCTGGCGAGCGCGAAGGCGAAGCTGACCGCGCCGTCGACGACCGCGCCGCTGAGGTCGACGTCGTGGAAGCGCCACTCGCCGTCGACGTGGTGGGTGTCGGCCTCGAGGTCCCAGTCGGAGGAGTAGTTCTCCCACACCGTGACGCCGCCGGCGTAGATCCGGGCCTGGTCGAAGAAGCCGTCCTCGACGCTGAGCCAGCGCCGGTACTGGAGGCGGACCTGGCTGAAGCCCTGGGTGCCGATGAGCGGCGAGGCGAGGAGGGCGTCGGTGAAGGGCGCGTAGCCGCCGTCGCCCGCGAGGTCGTTGCCGACCGCGAGGGCGCCGGAGAACGCCGCGTCGGGGTCGAGGCCGCTGAGGCCGGCGAGCGGCGCCCACTCGAAGTCGTTGCTCGAGCCGCTGACGCCCCAGCCGTCGGCGAAGGGGTCGTGCTCGAAGTCCGTGCAGTAGAGCGGGGTGACGGGGCCGACGTAGAACTCGTACCAGCGGTCGCCGGGGTTGGCCGGCAGGAGCTGGGCGCTGTTGCCCGCGCTGTTGACCTCGACCTGGTACTGGACGACGACGTTGTCGGGCTGCTCGGGGATCCAGGCGATGAACTTGCCGGCGCCGTCGGGGCTCATCGGCACGACGGCGCCGCTGTTCGGGTCGCCGCGCAGCTGCCAGCGCAGGGTCGCGCCGCCGATGCCGCCGCCGGGGCAGTCCTCGAGGAGGCCGCCCGTCGTGACGATCACCGGGTAGCCCGCGGGGTTCGGCGGCAGCTGGCTGACGTCGACGACCGTCGCCGACACAGTGCGCAGGCCGTGGGCGCCGTAGGCCGCCGCGATCTCGCAGGCGTTGGGCGTGCCGTTGTCGAGGTTGCCGTCGTCGTCGTCGGCGATCAGCGACTCCATGTACATCGACGGGATGTCGACGGCGCGGCGGATCGACTCGTACCAGAGGTAGTCGGTGTGGGCCGCGCCCGCGGCGGCGCCGAGCTTGCCGCGGAGGATCTTGCGCAGGTCCCAGAGCGCGCCGCCGATGATCTGGCCCTCGTAGTGGACCTCGCCCTGGTCTTCGGGCCAGTGCCACTCGAAGCCGTCGGGGTCGAGCTCGCGCAGCGGCTCGTCGTCCATGAAGAAGCCGGGGGCGAGGCCGCTGTCGCCGACGATCGTCGCGCTGAGGTAGTCGGAGATGCCCTCGCTGAGCGAGCCGTTGAAGGCGCCGACGCCCGGGATCAGCGACTGGTAGTGAATCGAGTGGCCGAACTCGTGGTAGACGACGTCGCTGAGCCGGCCGGTGTTCTCGCAGCCCGCGCCTGACGAGAAGAAGTTGATGCTGTTGCCGTCGGAGAAGGCGTTGCAGACGTCGGCGATGTTGACCGTGGCGATGAGGAGCTGGTCGAGGAAGGGGTTCGTCGGGTCGATCCCGCGGACGTGCTCCTTGACGATGTTGGCGTGGATGAAGGTCGAGAGCTGGGCGTCGACGAACTCGTCGCTCCGTTGATCCCAGACGAGCGTCTCGCCGGGGCTGAGCACCCAGTCGGAGGTCGCCTCGGCGCCGGACTCGTTGAGGACGCGGACGATGGGGCCGGTGACGGTCGCCTGCAGGGCGGTCGGCGCGTTGATCGGCAGGACGCCGGCCTTGTCCGTCGTCAGCACGTCGCCGCCGCTGTTCAAGTCGACAAGGGCCGCCGGCGCGTCGTAGCGCGGGCCGAGCGGGCCGCGGCGCGGGGCGTTGTAGCGGACCTCGGCGTCGAAGTAGAGGAGGGACTCGCGGGCGATCGGCGCGCCGGTGAGGGCGTCGACGTAGACCCGCCAGCG
>JAGQIT010001070.1:0-2790 GCA_020431135.1 Myxococcales bacterium
TCGAGCCGGGCGCCCGCGCCGATGGAGGACAGCGCCCCCGCCGAGTACGCCGCCCGCGGCGACGCCTCGGTCGGCGCCGAGCCGCCGCCGCAGCGCCAGAAGAGCCGCGGCCTCGGCACGAGCTACGGCGAGACCCGCTACTCGCACGTCCACAGCACGAGCTTCCGCCGCGCCAACAGCAACCCCGACGTCGTCCTGTCGATGCGCTACAACGACCCGCAGGGGATCGCCGACCTCTCGTCGATCCGCGGCGGCGCCCGCCGGCCGCAGGCGGCCACGCAGTCCGGGTCGCTGCGCCTGTCGCTCGTCGGCGAGGGCGGCGGCGTCCTCCCGGGCGCGGAGATCGGCGGCGAGGTCTACGCCATCGGCGGCGTCGGCCAGCGCTACATGATCGCCGTCGAGAACCACACCAACGAGCGCTACGAGGTGGTCGCCTCGGTCGACGGCCTCGACGTCATCGACGGCGGCGACGGCAGCTTCGCCAAGCGCGGCTACGTCGTCGACCCCTACACCAGCTTCGTCATCGAGGGCTGGCGGACCAGCGACGACACCGTCGCCGCCTTCCGCTTCTCGGAGCTCGAGGACAGCTACGCCGAGCGCAAGGGCAAGGGCCGCAACGTCGGCGTCGTCGGCGTCGCCTTCTTCCAGGAGTTCGACCCGGTCGACTACCACGAGCTCCACCGCCGCGACAGCGCCGACCCCTTCCCCAACCGCTACGCGCCCCCGCCCCCGGCGCGCCGGGTCTACTAGGCGAGCCATCGAAGTCGGACCGACGCGTCGAACGACCCTCCGCAGCGCGCGCTGCGGGGGGTCGCGTCGTTGTCCAGCAGGTCGGCGCGCGCCCTCGTCCGCGCTCGTCGAGCGTCGCTCGACGGGCGTCGGAGCGCGCGGCGGAGCCAATACCGCGGCGTCCTGACGGTCGAGCGCGACGATCGCGGCCCGAGGACGCGCGCCGACCCGCGGGACAATTCCTCAAGAGCTCTCCAGCGACTCAGGAGTTCAGCAGCTTCTCGAGCGCGTCGAAGCTCTGGGCCATGCCGTCGGTCATCCCCGACTTGAGGATCTCGTCGCGGGCCTCCGGCGTCCCGTAGATGATCTCCTGGACGACGATGGTCCGCGCGCCGTCGGCCCGCATGGTGAGCTCGACGCGGCCCTCGCCCGGGTACCAGGGCTCGTCCCAGCGCTCGCTCGTCACCAGGCGCGTCGGCGCGTCGATCTCGAGCACCTCGCCGCCCACCGCCATCGTGGCGCCGTCGGCCATCTCCCAGACGAAGCGGTAGGCCCCGCCGGCGCGGGCCTCGAAGGCGCACTCGGGCATCGTCACGCCGTTGAAGACGCCGCACCAGCGGCGGATCAGCGCCGGCTCGGTGAAGGCCGCGAAGACCCGGTCGACCGGCGCGGCGATCGGCCGGAGGATCCGGATCGCGTCGTCACCGGAGGCCGCGACCATGAGCTCTGGGGGGTCGCCGTCGCCGCAGGTTGCCGCGTCGACGTCCATCCACATGACCTCCCAGCAGTGCCCGTCGAGGTCGAAGAACGAGCGGCCGTACATGAAGCCGTGGTCCTGGGCGCGCCCGGTCGGGCGCGCGCCGAGGCCGATCGCGCGATCGACGATGGCGTCGACCGCCGCGCGGCTCGGCTGCGAGATGCAGTGGAAGGCGCCGGTCGTCGTCCGCGGGTCGGGGCGCGGGTGCCCGTCGAACGAGTCGAAGAACGCCAGGCTCAGCCACATGACGTAGGCCTTGTCGCTGAGGACCATGCACTGGGCCTGGTCGTTCGAGAAGCGGTCGTCGAAGGCGAAGCCGAGCTCGCCGAAGAAGGCGCGCGTGCGCCCGAGGTCGGCGGAGGGCAGGTTGAGGAAGAGGAGAACCTCGCGGTCAGTGCTCATGACCTGTAGACCGCGGGCGCTCCGCGACTTCATCGGTCGGCCGCGAAAAAAGATCAGGTCGCGTCAGGCGTCGGCGGCAGATCGGCGGGGAGGCCCATCCGCGGGAAGATCGCGGCGACGTCGAGGAAGTGGATGAACGAGGCGATCCTGGGCTCCGTCCCCGATCGGGCGTCGCCCCCGTCGATCTCGAGGACGACCAGCGACCACGGGTGATAGGCGCCGCTCGGCGCCCGCCGGTACTGGCCGAAGGCGCGGGTGCCGTTGGCGGCGACCGGGACCAGGCGAGAGCCGCGGCAGCCGCTCCCGCGGCCGAGCATCCACGTCCGCACGTCGGCATGGCCGCGCAGCCAGAGGTCGTAGGGCGGCATGCACAGGGTCACGTCCTCGCGGAGGACGTCGACCAGCGCGTCGATGTCGTAGGCCTCGAAGGCCGCGACATAGGCGTCGAGGAGGCGCGCGTGCGTCGGCTCCAGGGGGTCGGGGGCGAAGCTCGCGGGGGTCTCGTCGCGGGCGCGGAGGGTCGCGCGGGCGCGCTGGAGGGCGCTGTTGATCGCCGCCGGCGTCGTCTCGAGGGTGTCGGCGACCTGCGGCGCCCGCCAGCCGCAGACGTCGGCGAGGAGGAGCGCCGCCCGCTGGCGCGCCGGGAGGCGCTGGAGCGCGGCGACGAAGGCGAGCCGGAGGTCGCGGCGGCAGGCGAGGAGCTCTTCTGGGCTGAGGCCGGGGTCGATCGCGTCGGCGTCGGCGAGCGGCTCGATCCACGTCGCCCCGTCGCGGGTGCGCAGCTCGTCCTCGGTGCTGCCGGCGGCGCCGCGGTCGGTCGGGCGGATCCGCGGCCCGAGCTTCGCCTTGCGCTTGGCGAGGAGGTCGAGGCTCGTCCGCGTGACGATCCGCAGGAGCCAGGT
>JAGQIT010001070.1:2897-7184 GCA_020431135.1 Myxococcales bacterium
CGGTAGGCGTGGGCGCGCATTGCCGAGCGGTGGGCGGCGAGCTCGGCGGCGTCGAATTGGGCGGCGACGTTCGGGGGCTGGGGTTGCGGCTGGAGCATCGGGGTCGAGGCGGCGGAGGCGGGGAGGGGCGTCCTCACCCGACGCGCGGAGCTGGTCGAGGAGACACCTGTCGCCTGTGATTTGTCTGTGCTCCTCCGAACATCCGTCGGCGTCGACGCGCTGATCTGGCGGCGAGGCCAGGCGGGGGGGGCGGGCTGCGAGCCGCCTGCGATCGGGCGCGGCGCGTGGTGCCGCGCCGCGCCCGATGAGACGCCGCCGTCCTGGGTCGCCGAGGCCGCGAGGTCGCGCGGGAATCCCGACCGCGGACTGCTACGATCCGCGGGTGTACGCCGCGTTCCTCGACCTCACGCAGCCGCCCTACTGGACCGTCGACGGCGCCCTGCCGGCGGCGCGCTGCGACGCCTACATCCGCCGCTTCCACGCGTCGTCGGCCGAGGTCGCGCCGATCATCGGCCGCGACGGCGCGCCCGTCGTCGAGCCCGAGACCCGCAACAACACGCGGGTGATGTGGGACGACGAGGACGAGGCCGAGGCGCTCCTCGACGTCGTCCGCCCGCGCGTCCCGACGACCTTGATGGGCCAGGCGCTCGTCGGCGCCAACCCTCGCCTGCGGATCTATCGCTACGGCGTCGGCGAGCGCCACGGCGCCCACTGGGACTCGATCGTCGAGCTCGCCGACGGCGTCCGCAGCCTCCTCACCCTCGTCTTCTACCTGAACGAGGGCTTTTCGGGCGGGGCGACGGACTTCGTCGAGCTCGGCGCCTGCATCGAGCCGCGGCGCGGGCGGGCGCTGATCTTCCAGCACCGGATCATGCATCGCGCCTGCGAGGTCGAGGCCGGCGAGAAGTACGTCCTGCGCACCGACATCCTCTACGGCCCGGCCTGACCGCGGAGCGCTGGCCGCGAGCCGTGGCAGAGGACCCGGGTGCTCCGCTCGACCGCGTCGCCTCCGATCGCTCCTGCAACACGCCAGCGCCGCGGCGACTCGGCGGAGCGACGGCGACCGAGCCTGCGACCGCGACGCCGCGTTCTCAGCGGAGAACGACGAAGGGCCCCGCAGGGCCCCTCGCGTCCGTTCGTCCGGGCGTTCGTCGCCGAACGACGCGGATCTCAGTCCGCCGACAGCTTCTTCTTGAGCTCCTCGAGCTGGGCGTCGATGGCCGCGGCCTTGACGTCCTCCTCGGTCGGCTCGGCGGCGGGCGGCGGCGGGGCCTGACCGACGTCGCCGGCGATCTGCTTCGGCGCCTTTGAGGCGGCCTGCAGCGCCATCTTCTGCTTGAGCGCCTCGAGCTCGTCGTCGACGCTGCCGGCCTCGAGGGCCCGGAACTGGGCGTCGAGGCTCGACTCCATCAGGGCGCCGCCCATCTCGGAGGTCGCCTCGGCCTCGGCCTCGAGCTGGGTGACGCGATCCGACATCCGCTCGAAGGTGTCGAAGGCCGACGTCGAGTTGATCCCCTGGAGGGTCTCGTTGATCGTCCGCTGGGCCTCGGCCCGCTTCTGCCGCGAGACGAGGATGTTGCGCTTGCGCTTGGCCTCGTCGATCTTCGCGTCGAGGCCGCGCAGCGCCTGCTTGAGCTGCTCGACGGAGGCCTTCTGCGCCTCCCACTGCTCGCGCAGCGCCTCGGCGACCTCGTCGTGCTCGGCCTTGCGCTGGAGGGCCGCGCGGGCGAGGTTCTCGTCGCCGGCGCGGATCGCCAGCATCGCCTTCTTCTCCCAGTCGGCGGCCTTCGCCTGGGCCTGCTCGTACTGCTTCTTGATCCGCTTCTCATCGGCGATCGCGACCGCGACCTGCTTCTTGGCCTCGACGAGCTGCTGCTTCATGTCGACCAAGACCTGGTTGAGCATCTTCTCCGGGTCTTCGGCCTTGTTGATCAGCTCGTTGATGTTCGAGCGGATGAGGGTGCCAAGTCGTGAAAAGAGTCCCATGGACCTACTCCTCCCCCTGCTTCGCGGCGTCACTCCCCGGGAGCCAGTGGGAGAGCTCGTCGAGGTGGCGATCGAGGCTCATCGAGATGTCGTCGACGATCGCCTGGAATTCGTTGTAGTCGAGGTTCTCGAGCGGCTGCGAGCCGGAGAGAACGATCTGGTCGCCCTCGAGGCCGTAGGCGCAGTGCAGGAGGTCCTCGTTGAGCTCGAGGAGCCGGCGGAAGAGCTTCTCCCGGTTCGGCGTGGCATCCGTCACCCGGAAGATCGGGGTCGTGAAGAGGACGATCGGGTCGCTTATCTTCACGAGGATGCGGTTGTGGCGCAGGCTCTGCGGGAGGAGAACCCACGTGCCGTCACCGAGCGGCTCGTTGGGCACCTCCATGCGGAGCATGTAGGACTCCAGCTTGTCGGCGTTCATAGGACGATCACCCTGACGCCTCCGGCGGCCAAGGCCGAAGCACTTTAACGCAGCCCTAGGGGGGCGGCAACCTCGATCGGGCGGGGCTATATCGGACGCCGCTCTGGGCTCCTTTCAGCGCGCGTGGGCGCGTGCTCCCAGGATCTGACGGCGCGGGGAATAAATCGCCCGCGGCGGCCGACGGGGGTCCGCGGGGTGACGCGCGGGCAGACCCCGCAGCGAAGCCGCTAGCGACGCTTCCCGCGGGGCCCCGTGGCGTGGTATCCCGCTCGCCGGATGACCAGCGCGCACCCCCTCGCCGGCAAGCAGCTGCCGCGCCACGTCGGGATCATCATGGACGGCAACGGCCGCTGGGCGAACGCGCAGGGGCTGCCGCGCGAGGTCGGCCACGAGCGCGGGGCTGACAGCGTGCGAACGGTGGTGCGAGCCGCCCGCAAGCTCGGCATCGACGCCCTGACGCTCTTCGCGTTTTCGAGCCAGAACTGGGATCGTCCGCCGCACGAGGTCTACCACCTGATGGCGCTGCTGCGCCGCTACCTCATCGAGGAGCGCGCCGAGATCCTCGACAACGACATCCGCCTGGTCACGGTCGGCGAGACCCACCGCCTGCCCTCGTCGGTGCGCGAGCCGATGATGGAGCTCATCGAGATGTCGGCGCAGAACACCTCCATGGTGCTCTGCCTGGCGCTCAGCTACGGCGGCCGCGAGATGATCACGGACGCCGTGCGCAAGATCTGTCGCGCGGTCACCGCGGGCTCCCTCGAGGTCGACGCGATCGACACCGACGTCGTCTCCTCGTACATCGAGTCGAGCCGGATCCTGCCGCCGCTCGACCTCCTGATCCGGACGAGCGGCGAGCACCGGATCTCGAACTTCTTCCTCTGGGAGGCGGCCTACGCCGAGCTCTTCTTCACGGAGACGCTGTGGCCGGACTTCGCCCGCGAGCACCTCCTCGAGGCGCTCGAGGACTACAGCCGCCGTGAGCGGCGCTTCGGCCTGACCTCGGCGCAGGCGAAGAGCGACGACGCGGACGTCGACGCGGACGCGGACGCGGACGCCGCGGCTGAGGCCGCCGGCGAGGCGGGGGAGGTCGCGTAGATGGCGATGGGGAACCTCGCGCAGCGCGTCGCCACGGCCCTCGTCCTGGTGCCGATCCTGATCGTCGCGCTCTTCCTCGACGCGACGCCGTGGAGCATCCTCGCGATCGCCACGCTCGCCGGGATGTTCGCCCACGACGAGCTCCTGCGGATGTCGCTGCCGGTGACCCCGGAGGACCGCTGCCTCAGCCTGCGCGCCGCGGTCCTGGCGAGCGGCGCGGCGATGGTGGTCCTGTCGGCGCTCTTCACCCCGCAGGTCGCCCTGCCGCCGACCCTGACGATCGCGGCGATCGCCCTCGGCGTGACCCTCCTCGCCCGCAAGCACGCGCTGGCCCAGGCGAGCCGGCACATGGCCGCGGCCTACGCCAGCCTCCTCTACGTGCCGCTGCTGGTCTCGGTGTGGACGCCGATCAAGGGCGACCTGCCGAACGGCGCGAGCTGGCTCCTCGTCACCCTGGCGATCGCCTTCGGCTCGGACACCGTCGCCTACTTCTTCGGCCGCTTCCTCGGCCGCCGCAAGCTCTACCCCGCGGTCAGCCCGAAGAAGACGATCGAGGGGGCGCTCGGCGGGCTCCTCGGCGGGATCCTGGCGACGACGGTCCTCGGCGCCCTGTGGCTGATCCCGGAGCTGCCGCTGGTCCACGCGGTGATCCTCGGGGTCTGCGGCTCGGCCGTCGGGCAGATGGGCGATCTCTTCGAGTCGATGCTCAAGCGCGGCTACGGCGTCAAGGACTCGGGCAACCTCCTGCCCGGCCACGGCGGCATGCTCGACCGCGTCGACGCGCT
>JAGQIT010001071.1 GCA_020431135.1 Myxococcales bacterium
GGCTCGACGTCGTCGGGCTGCGGCGCCGTCGCGCTCGGCGGAGCGGGGGGCGGCGTCGGCTCGGGCGTCGGGGGCGGGGGCGTCGAGGTGTCGTTGTCGTTGTCGTTGTCGCCGTCGTCGTCGCCGTCGTCGTCGTCGCCGAGCATCCACGTCGCGTGCCTCGTCGCCGCGTCGATCAGCGCCGGCCGCCAGAGCGCCGCGACGACGCCGACGCCGACGATCGCGATCGTCAGCGACACCCGGCGGTGACCGAGGCGCGGGCTCACCAGGATCAGCAGGGCGAAGGGGACGAGCGGCCAGACGAGGGCGGCGGCGAGCCAGCGCGCCCACAGCGGCCAGCCGATGACCGCCGCGAGGCCGCCGGCGAGCCAGGCGGCGGCGACGACGACGAGCGCGGTGAGGAGCGCGGCCCACGGGCTCCGCCGCCGCTTGGTGTAGGCGTGGTAGGAGCGCTCGACCACGGGAGAGGTATACACCCGCGGACGCCGGCGCGCCGCCGAGACCGGCGCGGTGCGCCGGCGCGCCGCTGGTTCGGGCCGGCGCTAGCGCGCCGCTAGTACTTCGGCTCCCAGCCGCAGCAGCCCATCGCGAACTCGACGACGACGTCGTTCTCGGGGTCGCAGGTGTTGGCGCAGGTCCCCATCACCTGGCCGTCCTCCTTGCACGCGCAGGTGTCGGCGTCGCACTCCATCCAGCGGTCGAATTCGAGGGGGCAGCTGTTCTGGAAGGTGCACAGGCCGTTGATCTGACCGGACGCGTAGCTGCAGTCGAGGTCGCACTCGAATTCGTAGTCGTTGACCTCGGTGGCGCAGCTCTCGGTGGGCTCGTCGAAGTCCTTGAAGTAGGCGCCGATCTCCGCGCACTCGGCCCCGAGGAGGCAGCCCAACATCGTCACCGTGTCGGCGACGCAGGCGTCGACGTCGACGAAGTCGCCGTCGATGTAATAGAAGCGGGCGACGCAGGCCTCCTCGCAGGCGCCCGCGCTGGCGAAGGCCCCGGGATCGCAGGCGAGGTAGGCGGCGCAGAGGTTCGCGCAGCCCTCGGCGATCGCGGCCGGGGTGTCGCCGCCGCCGGTGGTCGTGTCGGTCTCGCCGGCGGTCGTCGACGTCGACGTCGACGCGGAGGTCGAGGTCGCGGAGGTCGCGGTCGTGTCGGTCGTCGACGTCGCGTCGGAGGTCGACGTCGCGTCGGAGGTCGACGCGCCCTCGGAGGTCGCGTCGGTCGACGTCGCGTCGGAGGTCGCCGTAGTCGTCGCCGTCGCCGTCGCCGAGGTGGAGGTCGTCTCCGTGGTCGCGGAGCCGTCGTCGCCCGCGCAGGCGGCGGTCGAGAGCAGGGAGGCGAGGGCGAGCTGCGGGAGGAGGGCAAATCTACGGTTCATCACCGAGATGATGGTGCGTGGCGCTACGCCGGACAAGACGGGCCCTCACCCGTCGCACGCGCGCTCGCCATCGCCGCGCGTGCGCGAATCTGTCCCTTGAGACGGGTCAGAGAGCCGGTCGACGGCGCGCGACCGCGAGGGCGCCGCGCTAGCGCCGACGCTGGCGCCTGCGGAGCCCGAGGAGGCCGGCGAGGCCGAGGGCCGCCCAGCCGCCGCCGCGGCTGTCGCTCGCGCAGCCGCAGCCGGAGTCCTCCATGTCCATCCCGCCGGTGGTCGCGCTGCCGTCGGAGGACGCGCTGTCCGAGCCCGCTGACGCCGACGCCGACGCGGCCGAGTCCGAGCCCGCGCCGCTGCTCTCGCTCGTCATCCCGCCCGAGGTCTCGCCGCCGGTCGTCCCGGTCGACGGCATGTTCATCTGGTTCCACTCGTCGAGGAGCATGTCGATCAGCGCCGTGTTCGAGTTGAGCACCTGCGGCGCGCCGACGAGGGTCATCTGCTGGGTCTCCTCCTCCCACGGCATGGCGTCGGGGAAGGTCGGCCACGGGCCGTCGTTCGGCACCCAGACGATGCGCCCGTCCGGGAGGGTGTAGCGCGCGTCGCCGTCGCAGGTGAGGTAGTGGTTGGCGATCCGCACGTTCTGCACGTCCCCGAGGTCGGGGTTCTCGGCGAAGACCGGGTCCTCGTTCATCTCCTGCGGCGAGATCGTCGTGTACATCCGCGTGACGTAGGGCTTCGCGTTCAGGAGGTCGAGGGCGCGCTGCCCAGGGTCGACGATCCGCTCGGCGAAGTCGGCGGCGAAGCCCGAGCCGTCGCCCCAGGCGCCGAGGTCGATCATCCCCTCGTAGCAGCTCAGGCAGAAGTAGAAGTCGAAGCGGGGGATCCCCATCGGCGCCGGCAGGTAGGTGTCGAGGAGCCCCTGGAGGAGCGGGTGGCGGAGCTCACATTGGATCTCGCCGAAGTCCCAGCACTCCATGATCCCCTGGCTCATGAGCGTGTCGATGACCTGCGTCGCCGGCAGGCCGACGAACGCCTGGCTGTCCCACTGCGCGCTGTGGAGGCCGCCCTTCGAGATCACCGCGCTGGGGCCCGCGTACTCGGTGACGAAGGCGTTTCCCTCGGCCTTGAAGGCGTCGACGGCGAGGGTCACGACCTCCTTGTAGTTGGCGGCGAGGTTCGGCCAGTCGATCATCAGCGGGTTGACGAGGACGTGGCGGTAGTTCGTCGGCACCGCTCGGTGGTCGCCGAGGAAGAAGACGCGGATGTCCATGTCGTCGACCGCGGCGATCCGCGTCAGGCGGATCGGCACGCACGGCTCGACGCCCGCGTAGCGCAGGACCACCGGGTGGACGACCGGCGTCTCGGAGGGCAGGAGCTTGAAGGCGGCGAAGAGGTTGCCCTCCTTGAGGTAGGCGTCGAGGATCGGCGTCGCCTCGGGGTCCTGGGCGTAGCCGTTCATGTCGAGCCACATGATCACCTCGTCGACCGTGCCGCCCTTGAGGACCGTGACCTCGAAGGCGCCGACGGTCCCCTGATAGACGATCTCGGGGCCGCCGCCGGTGGTCGACGTCCCCCCGTCGGTCGTCGTCCCGTCGGTGTCGAAGCCGCCGGTCTCGGCGCCGCTCGTGTCGCAGCTCTCGAAGGAGTTCTGGACGCCGTAGAGCGGGACCGTCCCGTTCAGGACGTTGTCGAAGAGCAGCTCCGAGCCGACGAGGAACTCCGGCAGCGTCTGCACCGGGACGATCCACGAGAACTTCTCGAAGTAGGTGTCGGGGTCGTAGGCGATCTGGATGTGGACCTCGACGTTGTCGCCGTCGAACGCGAAGAGGATGTTCTCGCTCGACTGGTCGACCGGCATCGAGTTCGGCGCGGTGTCGCACCAGGTGCCGCCGCAGGCGCGGGCGGTCTCGGGGAGCGCCACGCCGGCGGCGAGGGCCGCGAGCGGGAGGGCGACAGGGAGCAGGGCTACGGCGAGGCTACGCATATCCATGAGCATAGGTCCGCGGCCGCGTGAGCGACGAGCGCGAAGCCTGCGTCGACGCGCCGCCCGACGCCGCGTTTTCGTCGCAATGACCACATGAGCCGTCGACGCCGCAGCGGCTGCGCGACCGAAGAGCCGACGTCGGCCCGCGCAACGTCGTTCTGTGAGTCGAGGACGCCGTCGCTAGTCGCTGGTCGCTAGTCGCCCGTCGGCGCGAAGATCCGGAAGCTGTTGACGATCTCCGTCTCGGGGTTCACCCAGACCTCGAGGCCGCGCTCCGGGTAGCGGTACTTGTCGAGCGTGCCGCCGCCCTCGAACTCGTGGTCCTCGCCGTAGAGGGCGACGAGGTCGTCGAGGGTGCTGGTCTGCGCGAGGCCCTCGGCGGTGACGATCTCCGACTGGTAGACGCCGAGCTCGAGCTGGCGGACGAGGCCCGTCTTGCTGTCGATGAGCGCCGCGGCCGGTCGACGGCGGTTGGCGGGGCGGCTCGGCATGTACTCGCCGGCGGCGTCGTAGTCGTAGGAGATCTTCCACACCCGCGCCCGCGTCGCCAGCTCCGGGTCGGCGCGGAGCTCGGGGCCGGAGATGTCGTCCTTGTCGTACGAGTAGCAGGTGCAGTCGTCGCCGAAGACCTCGAGCACCTCGGCGGCCGTCGACGCCGCGATCTCGATCCCCTCGAGGCCGACGCCGACCTCGACGACGACCGGCTTCGCCGGGCGCTTCTCCTCGCGCTTCTCCCTGCGCTTGCTCGGCCCCTTGCGGGGCGGCAGGGCGCGGGGCGGCTGCGCGGCCGGGAGCTGGGCGGCGTCGTGGCGCCGGAGGATGACGCCGACCTGGCGGCGTGCGAGCGCGAAGATCGCGTAGATCGACCCGAGGACGAGCGCGCCGGCGACGAGCGGCGGCGGCTGGAGGGCGCCGATGACGATCGTCGAGAACGCGATGAGCCCGATCAGCGAGCCCATGAGCGCGGCGATCGCCTTACCTGTCTCTTGGGTCCTGTAGCTGAGGGGCGCCGGGGCGGGCGGCGCCCGCCGGGCGATCCGCGTCGACGCGTCGTCGTTGTCGTCGTCCGGCGCGGAAGCCCGCTCCGTCGCGGGCGCGGCGGCGTCGGTGCGCGCGAGCGCCGTCGACGGGCTGGCGGCGAGCGCCTCCTTGACCTCGACGGCCGAGGCGTAGCGATCCTCGACCGACGGCGCGACGAGGCGATCGAGGAGGTCGGCGAAGGCCGAGCCGACGTGGACGCGCTCGCGGAAGGCGATCCGCTGGAGCGTCGGGTCGTAGAGCTCGGCCGGCTCCTCGCGCGAGAGCAGGGCGATCAGCGTCGCCCCGAGGCCGTAGAGATCCGAGGCCGGGAGGGCGCGGCCCATGAGCTGCTCGAGCGGCGCGTAGCCGGCTGTCCCGAGGGACATCGTCGAGCCGCCGTCGGGGCGGAGGCGGTCCTGGACGAGGTCGAAGTCGATGAGGACGTAGCGCGGGCGCGCCTCGATCTCGGTCCCGGGTCCGCGGTCGACGATGTTCGCCGGCTTGACGTCGCGGTGGACGACCGGCGGGCTGAGGCCGTGGAGGGCCGCGAGGGTGCCGAGGAGGTCGAGGGCGATCGCCCGCGCGCGGGCCTCGTCGAAGCGCTCGCCGCTGTCGAGGCGGGCGGAGAGCGACTCGCCGGGGACCCACTCCTGGACGAGGTAGTAGCGGATCTCGCCGCCGCGCGAGGTGTCGAAGTGGTCGACGTAGCGCGGGATCCCCGGGGTGACGTCGGCGACCGAGCGCAGCACCTTGACGCTGCGCTCGAAGAGCTCGACCTCCTTCCACCCCTTGGCGCCGTGGAGGGCGAGCTCCTTGACGACGACCGCGCGCTCGCCGTTGGCGCTGTCGCTCGCCCGGAAGGTCCGCGCCGAGCCCTTGGCGCCGAGGAGAGCGTCGAGCCAGTAGCGGCCGCGGAGGTGGCGGAGGGTCCCGCAGTGGGCGCAGGAGGCGTCGTCGCGCGACCCGGCGTCGAGGCAGCCGGGGCACAGCGCGGCCTTCGGTCCCTCCCCGCCGAGGGCGATCGCGCCGTCGATCCTCACGGCGATCGAGGATACCCGGAGCGCCGCGCCGACCCGCGGCAAATGTCGCCCGCGGGGCCGTGAACGCGCGGCGAAATCGAGCCGCGGAGGCCGCGATCAGGGCGCGCTCGGGTCGACGGAGCCCGCGGCGGAGCCGTCCCCGACCGCGCCCTGGCGCATGTACTTCTCGACCGCGCGCTCGTGGTCGGCCATGTTCTTCGAGAACTGGTGGGTGCCGTCGTTGCGCGAGACGAAGTAGAGGAAGCGGCTCTTCTTCGGCGCCAAGACGGCCTCGAGCGCGGCCTCGCCGGGGTTGGCGATCGGCCCGGGCGGCAGCCCCTCGTGGGTGTAGGTGTTGTAGGGGTTGTCCTTGTCGCGGAGGTGGATCCGGCGGATCCGCCCCTCGAACTGCTGACACGCCGGCGACTTCTCGAGCGGCACGGTGCAGCCGTAGATGATCGTCGGGTCGGTCTCGAGGCGCTTGGGCTGGAACGACTGGAAGCGCAGGCGGTTGAGGAAGACGCCGGCGATCAGCGGGCGCTCGTGCTTGGCCGCGGTCTCCTTCTCGACGATCGACGCGAGGACGACGATCTCGTGGTCGCCCCAGCCGAGCGACTTGTTGAGCTGCTCGGCGGCCTCGAGGTGCTTGCGCCGGAGGTCGGCGTAGACCTGGCGGTGGCGGGCGACGAGGCGGCGGATGATCTGCTCGGGGCTCGCCCCGCGCTGGAGGAGGTAGGTGTCGGGGTAGAGGTAGCCCTCGACCGTCGGCGCGTCGATCTCGAGCTCCTTGAGGAGCGCCTCGTCGCGCATCGCCGCGAGGAGCTCGTCCTTGTCGCCGAAGCCGGCGTCATTGAGGATCTCGGCGACCTGGAGGATGTTGCGGCCCTCGGGGATCGTCACCCGGCGCTCGGGCGCGGGCTGCGGGCGCAGGAGCTCGTCGACGATCTCGGTCGGCGTCATGTCGGCGCGCAGCGTGTGGTTGCCGGCGGTGATCTTCGCCGCGACGCCGCGGTGGAGGACGAAGAGCTTGAAGTAGATCGCCTCGTCGGCCGGGATCACGCCGGCCTCGACGAGCTGGCCGAGGACCTGGGTGAAGCCGCTGCCGCGCGGGATCTCGAGCTCGATCGCCGTCGCCGCGCCGTGACCCGGGCGCTCCGGGTAGGCGAGGATCGTGTCGACCTGGTCGCGGACCCAGAGGGCGCCGAGGACCGCGGTGGTCAGGAAGATCGTCAGGGCGACGTACTGGCCGAGGCGCGAGCGCTTGACGACGCGGCGCTTTTTTCCGCTCTTGTCGCTCTTGCCGCTCTTGTCGCTCACGCCGGCCTCCCCTGGGCGTCGAGCCAGCCCTGGAGGATGTGCTGGGCGGCGAGGGCGTCGATGTGGAGCTTGCGCTTGCGCCGGGAGACGTCGGCGGCGAGGAGCGTGCGCTCGGCGGCGGCGGTCGAGAAGCGCTCGTCCCAGGTGACGACGTCGACGCCGTCGACGTCGTCGGCGCCGGCGAGCGCCTCCACGAGCTGGGTGATGAAGCGCTGGACTCGGCGGGCGCGGTGGCCGACGGCGCCGTCGAGCTCGAGGGGCATGCCGACGACGATCCGGGCGATCGCCTCGCGGGCGCTGAGCTCGGCGACGGCGGTCGCGTCGGCCTTGTTGCCGCGTCGCGGCAGGGTCTCGCGGGCGCTGGCGATCAGCCCGTCGGGGTCGCTGATCGCCACGCCGATCGTCTTGGAGCCGACATCGAGGCCGAGTGCGCGCATAGGTCGGGCGGGAGGCTAGCACGCGGACGCGCGGGCCCCTAATCTCCATTCCCGACGGCGCCGACGGGCGCGTGTCGCCGCTCGGCGCCCCGCTGCGGCGCGTTTGGATCGCCTCCTAGCCGCCGGTCGTCGCGGGGTCCGCCGCCGGCAGGTGGAAGTCGCGGAGGACCCAGCCGTGCGGCAGCTTCAGGGCCTCGATCTCGCGGACGCCGCGGGGGCCCTCGACCTTGAGGCGGACGCGGCGGCCGCTGAGGTCGTCGCGCGCGACGATCGTCGGCGGGCCGCCGGCGAAGGTGTCGGCGA
>JAGQIT010001072.1 GCA_020431135.1 Myxococcales bacterium
CCAGCACACCTACCACGTGACGAACATCGAGGAGAGCGGCGCCGTGCCGCAGGTCGAGACGCCGAATTGGACGGTCCCGCGCCTCAACAACTACCGCCAGAACGTCCAGCCCGCCGGCGAGTTCTCGGCGCCGGACCTCGTCGCCAGCGTCGTCGTCGACTGCTTCGAGGAGTACAAGCTCTACGCCCGCGTCCGCAACCTCGGCCAGGCGGCGGTCCCCGCTGGCGTCGTCGTCGGCTTCTACGCCGGCGACCCGGACGGCGGCGGCACGCTCATCGGCAAGAACCAGACGACCAAGGCGCTCTACCCGGCCGAGGCCGAGGACGTGCCGGTCGGCGTCGCGGTCCCGCAGTCGGTGAAGGTCGGCAACGTCGACGTGTACATCGTCGTCGACGACGACGATCAGGAGCAGGTGTGGGAGGAGTGCCGCGTCGACAACAACAAGAGCAGCGGCAGCGGGAAGTGCACGGTCGCCGGGTAGGAGGCTGTCCGAGTCTTCGCCGCGTCGCCTGCGGCGGACCTCCTGCGCGCGCGCTCGTCGAGGTCGTCAGCTCGAGCCGGTGACGACGTCGTCCGGCGGCGGACCGCCGCGGGGCAGGCGGATCACGAAGGTCGTGCCGCGGCCGACGGTGCTCTCGGCGTCGATCGAGCCGCCGGCGAGCTCGACGAGCTTGCGCGTGATCGCCAGGCCGAGGCCGGTCCCCTTCTCGCGGGCGTCGCGGTCGGCGGAGACCTGGGCGAAGGGCTCGAAGATCCGCTCGAGGTCCTTCGGAGCGATGCCGACGCCCGTGTCGCGGACGCGGAAGGAGACCTGATCGCCGCCCTCGACGGCGACGAGGAGCTCGATCGTCCCGTCCTTGGTGAACTTGCAGGCGTTGGCGACGAGGTTGACGAGGATCTGCTTGAGGCGCTGGCGATCGCCGCGGATCGTCGCGTTCGCGTCGAGGTCGACCCGGAGCGCGTTGCCGCCGGCGTCGGCGAGCGGGCGGAGGAGGGCGGCGACCTCGTCGACGAGCGCGGGGAGCTCGACGTCCTCGAGCTCGAGCTCGATCGCGTCGGCCTCGATCCGCGAGATGTCGAGGAGGTTGTTGATCAGGCGCAGGAGGTGCTCGCTGGCGCTGTGGATGTGGTCGAGGTCGCCGAGGAGCGCCGCGTCCTCGCGGTCGGTCGCCTCCTCGCGGAGGAGCTCGCTGTAGCCGAGGATCGCGTTGAGCGGGGTCCGCAGCTCGTGGCTCATGTGGCGGAGGAACTCGGTCTTGCGCCGGTCGGCCTCCTCGGCGAGCGTGCGCGCGGCGACGAGCTCGCGGTTGATCCGGCTGAGGTCCTGGTCGTTGCGCTGGCGGTTGCGATCGTAGACGGCGGCGAGGAGGAAGCAGATGAGGGGGGAGACCGCGGCGAAGGACGTAAAGGTCGGCGTCGACGCGGCGAAGGCCTCAGAGGTCGCCAGCGGCAGGAGCTTGGCGAGGACGATCGTCGAGGTCGAGAGGACGACGGTGGCGAGGAGGCCGAGGCGCGCGCCGTTGAAGAAGGTGACGACCGCAGGCGCGACCGGGAAGAAGAGGAGCACCGGCGCCGGGAAGCGGCCGAAGTTGGCGTGGAGGAGCGGCAGCGAGATGATCAGCACCGCCGAGAGGACGCCGCCGGCGATCCGCGCGGAGCGGGTCGTCCGCTGGACGACCGGGAGGAGGAAGAACGTGGCGATGAGCCCGAGCCCGGCCCAGAAGTTGCCGTCGAGCGGCAGGGTGTAGCCGCGGACCAGGTGCCCGAGGAGGCCGAGGGTGCCGATCCCGACCGAGCTCAGAACGAGCACCCGCGAGCGCAGGCGGCTGTCGGTGTCGAGCAGGAGCTCGTCCGGGATCAGCCGGTCGACGGCCTCGAGCAGCCCGCCGACGAGCGCCGGACGAGGAGCCTCCCTGTCGTCGTCATGCGGCATCCAAGCTCGGGGGAGTGTCTCAACCGCGGCGTCCCCTTGTCACCCTGAGAGCTAGGGGCGATTTCGAGCCTGCTCGGGGGCCGCAGGGGGCCCCTCGAGGTCGCGGAGGGTCGCCGCGGTGGTCGCAGCGAGCTCCGCGAGGGCCTTCTGGTAGGCGAGGCGGGCGTCGATCTCGTCGAGGGCCGCCTCAGCGACCTGCTGCTCGCGGATGTTGACGAAGAGCAGGGTCGTCGCCCCGAGATCGAAGCGCCGGCGCTCGGCGTCGGCGAGCTCGCGGGCGACGGCGACGGCCTTGCGCGCGACCTCAGCGCGCTCGTGGGCGGCGAGGACCGCGACGAGGGCCTGCTCGACCTCGGCGGCGATCGTGTCGCGGAGGAGGCGGGCGTGGGCGTCGAGGGCCGTCGCCTTGGCCTCGGCGGCCTTGCGCTTCCCGCGGGCCTTGCGGGCCTGGAGGGGGATCTCGATCGTCACGCTGGTCTGGAGCTCGGTGGGCGCCAGCTGTGCGGGGCCGCGACCAAAGTCGCGCAAGACCATCGCGCCGACGTCGATCGCCGGGGCGCGTTGGTTGCGGGCGAGGCGGCGATCGATGGCGACCTGGGCCCGCTTGAGGAGGAGCGCCTGGAGCTCGGGGCGGCGCTCGAGGGCCTCGCGCAGCAGCGCGTCGGCGCCGGCGCTGAGGGCCCGCTCGTCGAGAGGGAGCACCGCCGGCAGGCGGTCGCCCGCCGGCCGGATCGGATCGCCGTCGCCGTCGCGGAAGAAGAGGCTGAGGGCGATCGCCGCCTGCTCGAGCTCCTGGCGGTACTTCACCGCCGCGGCCTCACGCTTGAGGAGGGCGCGCTTGTTGTCGGTGGCGTCGATCGGCGGGATCGCCCCGCGGGCGGCCTGCGACTGGAGCTGGGCGTCGCGGGCCGAGGCGAGCTCGAGCTGCTCCTCGGCGACGTCGCGGCGCAGGCCGGCGGCGACCCACTCCCAGTAGCGGTAGGTCGTCTCCTTGACCAGCTTGATCGTCTCCTTGTCGCGGTCGAGGAGGGCGAGCTCGCGGTCGATGTCGGCCTTCTTGATCCCGGCGCGGCCGCTGTCGATCGGCCCGTCGCGCCACAGCGGGACCAGCACCCCGGCCCGCAGCTCGCCGGCGCTGAGGGTCTCGTAGTAGCCGTAGTAGTCCTGGAAGTTGCCCTGGCCGAGGCGGTAGCCGGCGAGGAAGCGGGCGCCCCACAGCGGCGTCGCCTGCTCGACGTGGGTGTCGAGGCGGCCGTGGACGTAGTAGCCGAGCGGCTGGAGGTAGCCGCCGGTCTTCCACTTGGTGTCGAAGTGGCCGCGTGCGGCCATCGCCATGCCCTCGGCGACCTCGATCTCGGCCCGCGCCGCGTCCATCCGCGGGTGACGATCGAGGACGCCGTCGAGGACCTCGCCGAGCGCGAGCGGGGCCGCGCCGGCCCGGGCCTGGACCTCGGCGGCCTCGACCTGCAGCGCGCCGAAGGAGGGCGGCGGAGCGGCGGCGAGGCTGAGGCCGAGGAGCGCCCCGAGGAGCGCCGCGCTCACTTCCCGTCCTTTCCGTCGCTGCCGGGCTCGTCGGCGGCGACGACCGGGGGGAAGCCGTTGAAGAGGCGCCACAGCTCGTAGCCGAGGCGGACCTGGTTGAGGAGCACCCAGCCGTTGGCGCGGACGCCCTGGCGCAGGTACTTGGCCGACGGCCACGGCTCGTCGCCTTCGGGGACGACGACGACGCGGAAGTGGCCCTTGCCGTCGTCGGCCGCGTCGACGAAGGCCACCTCGCCGCCGAAGGTGCCGACCGCGACCGATGGCCAGCCCGTGAACTGGACCGCGGGCCAGCCCTCGAAGTGGAGGCGGACGTGGCGGCCGGTGTCGATCAGCGCCGCGTCGTTGCCGTCGACGAGGAGCTCGACCGCGCGCGACTGCGTGTCGGGGACGAGGATCGCCAGCGGATCGCCGGTCTTGACGAGCTCGCCGCCCTCGCGGCTGATCACCCGGAGGATCGAGCCGTCGCGCGGGGCGACGACCTGCTGCGTCGACTGCCGCGACAGCTCGACGTCGATCTTGCTCAGGGCCTCGCGCTCCTTGGCGAGGGTCGACTGCGACGACTCGACCTTGGCTCTGGCCTCGGCGAGGCTCGCGTCGGTGTCGCCGGCGACCTTGCGCTGATCGGCGAGCGCCGCCTTGAGCTCGGAGCGCTCCGACGACAGGTTGGCCTTCGCCGACTTGACCTCGGCCTCGGCCTTGGCGACGTCGAGCTCGGCGAGCTCGCGGCTGCGCGTCGACGTCAGCCCCTCCTTGGCGAGGTCGCGCTGGCGCTGGAGGTTGAGGGTCGCGGTCTCGAGGTGGGCCTCGGCGGCCTCGAGCTTCTGCTCGGCGATCCGCACGCCCTCGCGATCCATGCGCACGCGCGACTCGGCGGCGTCGATCGCCGCGCGCCGCGACGACTCGAGGGCGGTGATCCGCGTCTCGTAGGCGATCAGCTGGTTCTGCGAGGCGGTGACGCGGTCGAGGATCGCCTGCCGCTGGTCGCGGAGGCGATCGACGTAGTCCTCGGCGTTGTCGCGGATCTCGGCGATCAGATCGCCGGCCTGGACCCGCTGGCCCTCCTGGACGAGGAGCGAGACGAGGCGGCCGCTGATCGGCGCCTCGATGGCCTGCTGGCGATCGACCGGCGAGTAGGCGATCACGCGGCCGTGGCCGCGGACGCTCTGCTGCCACGGCGCGAAGATCAGCGCCGCGAGGATCACCGTCAGCGACGCGAGGAGCACCTTGGCGATCACCCGGGTCACCCGCGTCGTGTGGCGGACGAGGCGGAGGCTCGGGAGCTCGTCGAAGCGGATCGGGAGGCCCGAACGCGCGCTGGATTTCGTCTTCTCCGAGGCGTTCATGGCGATCACCGGGTGTAGGGGCGGCTCGATCGGGTGAGGGGGGCGCTGGCGCCGAGCGGCCGGATCGTCCCGCCCTCGAGGGCGACGATCCGCTGGCACATCCCGGCGATCGCCGGGTGGCGCGTGAGGACGATCAGCGTCCACGGCGGATCCTCGGGGTGGAGGGTGTCGCGGATCGCCTCGCGCGTGCCCTCGTCGACGGCGTCGAGGACCCCGTCGATCACGAGGATCCGCGGGCGCGCGACGATCGCCCGGGCGAGGCCGATCCGCAGCGCCTCGCTCTCCGAGAGGTGGGCGCCGTTGGTCAGGAGGCGGGCGTCGAGATCGCCGTCGAGGCGGCGCAGCAGCGGCTCGAGGCCGAGGTCGATGAGGAGCTCGCGGACCTCGGCGCGGGTGATGTCGTGGCGATCGAGGCGGACGTTGTCGACGAGCGAGCCGGCGAAGATCTCGGGGGCGCCGGCGACGATCACCGTCCGCCGAAGATCGGCGAGCGAGCGGTCGCGGAGGTCGACGCCGGCGATGCGGATGCGCCCGGAGTCGGGGGACGCGAGGCCGTCGAGGAGCGCCGCCAGGCGGCTCTTGCCGCTCGACGCCCGCCCGAGGATCGCCAGCGACGCGCCGGCCTCGACCTCGAGGTCGACGTGATCGAGGAGGACGCGGCCGCCGTCGCCGACGAGCTTGACCTCGGTCATCGCCAGCGACGCCGGCTCGTCGCTCTGCGGCAGGAACTCGCCGGGATCCTCCTCGAGCGGGAGGTCGGCGAGGGTGCCGAGCTTGTCGATCGCGGCGACGAGGTCGTAGTAGGTCTCGAGGTGCTTGCCGAACTTGGCGAAGGCGGCGACCACCACCGAGACGATGAGCTCGGCGGCGACGAGCTGGCCGAGGGTGAGCTGGCGGGCGATCACCAGCCAGCCGCCGAGGCCGAGGAGCGCGGCGCTGGCGACCGCCTGGAGGCCGAGGGCGCCGACGATCTGGCGGAAGAGGAAGCGGAAGTGGATCCGCCGGGCGCTGAGGTAGTCGCGGGCGAGCTCGTCGGCGCGGGCGGCCGCGAGCTCGGGGCCGCCGACGCCCTTGAAGGTCCGCGGGTGGCGGGCGATCTCCTCGAGCCAGGCGGCGACGTTGTACTTGGCCTTCGACTCCTTGATCGCCGTCTCGGTCGCCGGCTTGCCGAAGCCGAAGATGATCAGCGCGACCGCGGCGAGGAGGACGACGTCGAAGGCGAGGAGGAGCGGGTGGTAGAAGCCGAGGACGAGCATCCCGATCGCCGCCTGGAGGAGCACGGAGAGGCCGTCGAGGAGCAGCGACGACGCCGCCTTCTGGACGGTGACGACGTCGAAGAAGCGGTTGACGAGCTCCGGCGCGTGGTGGCGGCCGAGCTCGCCCGGGCAGATCCGCGGCAGGCGGTGCGCGAGGTCGCTGATCACCCGGACCATCCAGCGCTGCTGGAGGTGCTCGACGACCCACGCCTGCATCGCCCGCAGGGCGCCGGCGAAGGTCAGGCCGGCGAGGAGGAGGATCGACAGGACGACGAGCGGCTGGAGGAGCGCGCCGAAGGCGACGGTGTTGACCAGCGCCTGGACGGCGATCGGCGTCGCCAGGGTGAAGATGCCGACGCCGACCGCGTAGGTGACGACGACCCAGAGATCCGGCGCCTCGAGGCGGAGGAGCGTCCGCAGGCGCTCGCTCGGGCTCGGCGCCTGGGTGGCGTGGGGCATCGCCGCGAAGCGGGCGGTCGTCGCCGGCTCGGCGAGGAGCCAGGGGAGCGCCGCCTCGGGGTCGAGCTGGAGGTGGCTAGCGAGCTGCTCGCCGCTGACCCAGCCGACCTCCTCCTGCGCGCCGTCGCGGCCGTGAACGATGCGCAGGCGCGCCTGTCTCCCGAGCCAGGAGTCGATGGCGACGACCGTCACCCGGCCGTCGATGACGACGAGCGTCGCGAGCGGCCCCTGGCGGCCGCCGGCCGCGGCGACGTCGAGCGGCGTCCGCTCGAGGGTGGCGATCGCGAGGTCGAGGCGCTCGCCGGCGAGGCGGGCTCGCTGCGGCCAGTCCTCCGGGGCAGGGTGGGCCCGCGCGGCGTCGGCGAGGGCGACCGCGATGCGGTGGTCTCCGTGCGAAGGGGCCGCGCCGGCGTGCTCCGCCAGCGAGATCATCAGGCGAAGCTCAGCAGAGGAGGTCGGCGTGTGCGCGGAGGTTGACATTGTTCAGGCGGCGTGGCGCTCCACCGTCGATGGGCGCCCGCAATTCTTGGGGTGTTCCCGTCATTCGGCTACCTAGATAATTCCTCAACGACTCTTCGGGAAAACCGAAGTATCGTAGAGCGATGGAGTGGTTGAACTACCACCACCTCTACTACTTCTGGATGGTCGTCCGCGCCGGCAGCATCACGCAGGCCGCGTCGCGCCTCCGGCTCGCCCAGGCGACGATCTCCGGGCAGCTCAAGCTGCTGGAGGAGTCCCTGGGCGAACCGTTGTTTACCCGCGTCGGCCGGCGCCTGAAGCCGACCGAGAGCGGCGAGCTGGTCTTCCGCTACGCCGACGAGATCTTCACGCTCGGGCGCGAGCTGCAGGACGCGCTCGCCGGCCGGGCCATCCGCCCTCGCAGGCTCGTCGTCGGCGTCGCGGACGTGCTCCCGAAGATGCTCGCCCACCATCTCCTCGCCCCGGTCCTGGCGATCGAGCCGCGGATCCACCTCGTCTGCCGGGCCGACAAGCACGAGCGCCTCCTCGCGGAGCTGGCGATCCACGGCGTCGATCTCGTCCTCTCGGACGCGCCGCTCGATCGCACGGTCAACGTCCGCGGCTACAACCACCTGATCGGCGCGAGCCCGATCTGCTTCATGGCGAGCCCGAGCCTCGGCCTCGATCCGGAGGACTTCCCGGGCTGCCTCGACGGCGCGCCCTTCCTCCTCCCGGGGGCGGGGACGGTGCTCCGCGCCTCGCTCGAGCAGTGGTTCGAGGAGGTCGGCGTGCGCCCTGAGCTCGTCGGCGTCGTCGACGACAGCGCCCTCCTCAAGTTCTTCGGCAGCGGCGGCAGCGGGGTCTTCGCCGTCCCCTTGGTGGTCGCCGACGAGGTCGAGGCGAGCTACGGCGTGGTGCGCCTCGGCGGCAGCGACAGCGTCCGCGAGCGGGTCTACGCGATCACGCTCGAGCGGCGGATCCGTGAGCCGGCGGTCGTCGCCATCTCGGAGGCGGCGCGCGAGGTCTTCGGCGAGGCGCCGCGCTAGGAGGCTGTCGTGCAGCTCGGCACGCTCTCGCGGTGAGGCCGCGGCTTCCGACGAACGCTGTGCGAGAGCAGAGGTCGGAGGCCCGGACAGTCTCCTAGCGCCCGCGTCTCCGTCACGCACCCGCGCTGACGCGGTCGACGAGGGGTGCGCCGGCGGTCGGAGGACCGCGCTCTAGCGTCGCTGCGTCGCACCTCTCTCTTGGGACAGGTTCGTCGGTGACGCTCGGCATCGCGGCGCCGTCGCGCCCGCGGGTGGCTGGATCGTACTACAGCGATCGGCGGGCGTGGGCGCCTCGCGGGCGGCCATCTGGCGCTCGCGCCCGCGCTGCTCGTGCGCCGCTGCGGAGGTCGCTCGCGTCGCGCGAACACAGCCCTCGCAGCCGGCCGCACGACGGGCTAGGATCGACGCCGAGGTTGTTTGAGGTGGCGCGGTGGATCGATGAAGATGACGGAGCGATCGTCCTCGACGACGGCGTCCGCGTCGACGCGAGCTGGGACCACCGTCGCTTCGCAGGGTCGCCGCTGAGCCGCGGTTCGATCCGCCAGGCGGACTGGTTTCGGCCGCGCGCGGCCCTCGTCGACGGGCGGCTGACCGAGCTGTGGATGTGCTTTCGCGGGCGCCTCCAGGAGATCCGCCTGCGCCATCACGTCGGCGACGGGCGGCCGCCGGACAGCGTCGCCGCCCGCGGCCGCGACTTCCGCCACTGGACCTGGCTCCTCGAGGGCCTCGGCGCGCCGACCTACCGCAGCCGCGGCGGGGTGCTCTACGCCTACGCCTGGGGCTGGGTCCACGCCGGTCGCGGATCGATCCACGTCTCGTACCCGCTGGCTGTGCCGGCGGTGCCGCTGCCCGACGGCGAGGGCGAGCGCGGCGCCTACCGATGCATGCGCTGCGCCGCCGTCGAGGTGCTCCCCTACGGTCAGGTCGTCGAGGTCCCGCGGACCCGCGGCGGCGCGCCCTGTGGGAGCTGCGGCGAGGTCGCGTGGGTGCGCGTCGGCACCGAGGCCGAGCGCCAGCGGATCTCGGCGCGGCCCGACTACTGCGAGGTCGGCCGCCACATGACGAAGGGCGTCCGCACCCACCGGCTGATCGCCAAGGCGGACCGTCCGCTGGGCGACGGCCGTCACCTCGAGACCCGCCGCGTGCGGGCCTGCGAGCACCACCGTGCGGTGCTCCTCGCCGGCTTCTACGGCTTCATTTTGCCGTCGGAGTGAGGGCTCTGCACCAGGAAGAGAGCGCCGACGATCCGCGTCGTCGCGCATCGGCGCGCGTCGGCGCGTGGTCGCGGCCACAGCTCGGGCGTTCTCAAGCCGCCGCCGACCAGGCATGATGGCAGTGATGCGCCTCGCTCCACTCGCCCTCAGCTTGTCGGTCGCCGCTGGCGTCGCCCTCATCGCCACCGAGGCTCAGGCCATCCCGCCCGAGCTCCGCGACGGGACCAAGGCCAACCGCTTCGAGTTCGGACCGCACGTCGGCTACGGCTGGGGCCGCGGGATCGGCCCCGCCG
>JAGQIT010001073.1:0-2101 GCA_020431135.1 Myxococcales bacterium
GCGAGCGCGCGAAGATCGAGGAGGATCACAAGAAGATGGCCGAGCTCCTCAAGACCGTCTCCGTCGCCGTCGCCCGCAAGGCCGGCGACGCCGGTCGGATCTTCGGCTCGGTGACCACCAAGGACATCGCTGAGGCGCTCGCCGCCCAGAACATCAACCTCGACCGCAAGCTGATCCAGCTCAGCGATCCGCTGCGCGAGGTCGGGACCCACGAGGTCACGATCCGCTTCAGCCGCGACATCTCGGTCGACCTCAAGGTCAACGTCGTCGGCATCTAGCCGAACGAACAGGCTGACCGTGGCGCCGACGCCCGCATCGCGGGGGTCGGCGTCGCTGTTCTCTACGTCGTTCTTCGCGGCGTCGTGGGCGTCGCGCTCGCCGACGCGGCCGCGCCTCCGCCGTGCCCGTGCTCGTGCTAGAACAGCCCCCCTGCGATGAACGGATCTCGGCAGCTCCCCAACAACCGCGAGGCCGAGGCGGCGGTCCTCGGCGGGATCCTCCTCCGCGGCGTCAACGCGCTCAACGACGTCATCGACGTCATCAGCGCGGACGACTTCTACCACCCGGCGAACAAGGCGATCTTCGAGGCGATGTCGACGCTCGCCCAGCGCAACGAGCCGATCGACGTCATCACCCTCGAGGCCCAGCTGCGGGCGACCGACACCCTGCGCCTGGTCGGCGGGATCGAGGCGCTGAGCCGCCTCGGCGACCGCTACGCGACGAGCCACAACATCACCCACCACGCGGACCTCGTCCGCCGCGCGGCGGTCCTCCGCAACCTCGCCGTCGCCGCGAGCGAGATCGCCGAGGACGCCCAGGGCGACCCGGAGGACCCCTACCAGTTCGTCGACGAGGCCGAGAAGAAGATCATGGCCGTCAACGAGCGCGGCCGGAAGACGAGCTACGTGTCGTCGCGCGAGCTCCTGCTCAACGTCTTCAAGGGGATCACCGAGCGGCACAAGCGCAAGAACCCGATCACCGGGGTGCCGACCCTCTTCACCCAGCTCGACACGATGACCAGCGGGCTCCAGCCCGGCGATCTGATCATCCTCGCGGCGCGCCCGTCGATGGGCAAGACGGCCTTCGCCCTCAACCTGTGCACCAACGCCTGCGTGCCGCAGGCGCGCCACCGCAACCTCCCCGAGGAGGAGCGGCCGGTGCTCAACCCGATCCTCTTCTTCTCCCTCGAGATGTCGGCCGAGTCGCTGATCGAGCGTATCCTCTGCGCCGAGGCGCGGGTCGACTTCTCGAAGCTGCGCTCGGGGCAGTTCGTCGAGGACGACTTCCGCAAGCTGGTCAACGCCGCCGACCGGATCTCGAACGCCAAGCTCTACGTCGACGACCAGGCGGCGCCGACGATCCTCGAGATCCGCGCCCGCGCCCGCCGCTTCCGCGAGGACAAGAACATCTTCGACGGCAACCCGGAGCAGCACGGGATGGTGGTCGTCGACTACCTCCAGCTCTGCCGCGGCGGCGGCCGCTTCGACTCGCGCGAGCAGGAGATCAGCGAGATCTCGCGCGGCCTCAAGGGCCTCGCCAAGGAGCTGAAGATGCCGGTGATAGCCCTCTCGCAGCTCAACCGCGCGGTCGACAGCCGCGCCGATCACCGGCCGATGCTCTCCGACCTCCGCGAGTCCGGGGCGATCGAGCAGGATGCTGACGTCATCATGTTCATCTACCGCCCAGAGCGCTACCTGTCGTCGGAGGCCTCGGAGGAGGAGCGCAGGGCGGTCGAGAACAAGTCCGAGATCATCATCGGCAAGCAGCGCAACGGGCCGATCGGGACCGTCCACCTGACCTTCATCAAGCACCACACGCGCTTCGAGAATCCGGCGCCCGGCGAGGTCTGAGGGGGCGCGTAGCGGGTCGCAGTGCGCGCAGTGCGCCACGGTGTCCAGCCGTCCAAGTGGCACACTGGGCGCGTTTCGTGGCCAACCTGTGACCGTCCGTGATAGCTTGGTCGCGGCGTGGCGACCCCAGCGCACATCGGCCGCTTCAAGGTCAAGCGCCTCCTGGGAAAGGGGGCGATGGGCGAGGTCTACGAGGGGGTCGACGACAAGCTCGACCGTCGCGTGGCGATCAAGATCCTCGGCCGCAAGCA
>JAGQIT010001073.1:2109-4468 GCA_020431135.1 Myxococcales bacterium
GAGGAGTTCAAGACCCGCTTCCTCCGTGAGGGGCGCGCGCTCGCGCAGATGAACCACCCCAACGTGGTCCAGATCTACGAGATCGGCGAGCACGAGGGGCGGCCCTTCCTGGCGATGGAGTTCCTCGACGGCGAGGACATCGGCGTGCTCGTCAAGCGCAACGGCCCGCTGCGCCCGGGCGACGCCGCCGAGGTCATCCGCCAGGCGGCGATCGGCCTCGCCGAGACCCAGCGCGTCGACGTCGTCCACCGCGACGTCAAGCCGTCGAACCTCGTCGTCACCCAGGCGGGGGTCGTGAAGGTCACGGACTTCGGCCTCGCCAAGGCGCTGCAGGAGGACCTGTCGATCACCGCGACCGGGGTCTTCGTCGGCACGCCGGACTACCTCGCGCCGGAGCAGGCGATGGGCAAGGAGGTCGACGCCCGCGCCGACGTCTACGCGCTCGGCTGCTCGCTCTACCACATGTGCAGCGGCCACCCGCCCTTCCGCAAGGGCGGCCAGGACGACCACTACACCGCGGTCGTCCGCCGCCATCTCAAGGCTGAGCGCCCGGAGCTCAAGCTCGAGATCCCGGACTTCGACGAGGCGCTCAGCGACCTCTGCCGGCGGATGATGAGCCGCCGCCCCGACGTCCGCCCGACCTTCGAGGAGCTCAAGGAGGTCCTCGGTGAGGTCTCGCGGCGCATGGACGGACAGGTCCCCCCGCGGCACACCGAGGTCACCCTGCGCAGCGACGCGACGACCCCGGTCCAGGACGCCCGCGCGTCGGAGGCCCTCGCCCCGAAGGCGCCGAGCAGCGCCGCCCGGACGACGGTGATCGCCGTCGGCGTCGGCGTGACGATCGGCATCGGCCTCGGGGTGATGATCGCGATCATGAACCGCCTCTAGCTCCTGCGCGGGTCGGGCGGCGACATGAACTTCGGCGCACGTCGCCGTGACAAAGCAGGCCCAGGTCGGGCCAGAGCAGAGAGCGGAGAGAAAGCATGGACGCATTGAAGCCTCACCCCGCGGCCGCGAACGCGCTCGAGATCCTCAAGCGGCGCCTGAACGGCGCGCCGATCGACTGGGTGCTGATCTGCGGCTCGGGGATCGGCAAGGGTATGGTCGCCGAGGGCTCGGGCCTCGGCCTCAAGATCGAGTGGACCCTGCCGCTGGCCGAGCTCGGCCTGCCGGCGCCATCGGTCGCGGGCCACGGCCAGTCGCTGGTCTACGGGACGATCGGCGAGCGCCGGGTCGTCGTCCAGACCGGTCGGATCCACCCCTACGAGGGCCACCCGATCGCGGTGTGCACGGCCGCCCTGGCGGCGACCCTCGCCTGCGGCGCCCGCGGTCTCGCGCTGACCTGCGCCGCCGGCGGGCTCAGCCCGCTGCTGGTCCCCGGCGAGCTGGCGATCATCCGCGATCAGCTCAACCTCTTCGGACCGACGCCGCTCAGCGGGCCGCGCTTCATCCCCTGCGGGGCGCTCTACACCCCGGCGCACCGCGAGCGCCTGCAGGCGATCGCGGCCGAGCGCGGCCTCGGTCAGGGCGGCCGCCTGCGCGAGGTGGTCTACGCCCACGTGCCCGGGCCGCAGTACGAGACACCGGCCGAGACCGAGGCGCTGCGCCGCCTCGGCGGCGACGTCGTCGGCATGTCGACGACCTACGAGGCGCTCCTCGCCGCCGCGGAGGGGGCGTCGATCCTCGGGATCTCGGTGGTCACCAACGTCGCGGGCGTCGTCGGCCTGTCGCACAGCGAGGTCCAGGAGCGCTCCGACGCGGCGCTGCCCGACCTCGCGGCGCTCCTCGGCGCGGCCCTGGCGGGCGATCCGAGCGCGGAGTAGGGGAGGTGTCGCCCGAGCGCCTGGCCGCGGCCGTCCGGGCCCGCCACGATGAGCTCCTCGAGCTCGTGGCCCTGCGCTCGGAGGCGATGGCAGCGGCCCTCGAGGGCGAGCTCGGGATGGTCGCCTGGGATCGCCAGGTCGTGATCGGCCGGGCGCAGCGGGGCCTGCGACGCCTCGCTGACGAGGCGCCGCGCCTGTCGAAGGCGGCGTCGGGAGGCGTGCGGGTGATCGAGCGCGCGCGCCAGCCCCTCGAGTCGCTGCCGGCGGTCTGGGGCGCGCTCCTCCGCGGCAGCCGGGTCCACGTCGAGTTCGAGCCCGGGGCGTCGACGGCGGTCGCTGAGGTCCTGCGCCCGCTCGGTGAGCGCCTCGGGGTCGGCGGGGCGCGGCCGCTGACGGTCGCCGCCGCGGCGCGTGAGCGCGGGGAAGAGGTCGACGGCGACGAGCCGGGGGTGCCTGACGAGCCTCCGGAGGGCGTCGTCGACTGGCCGCAGATCGGCGTCGAGCTCGCGCACGAGCGCGTCGGCGTCGTCGGTGTC
>JAGQIT010001074.1 GCA_020431135.1 Myxococcales bacterium
CGGCGGCGGTCGCCTCGACGTCGCCCTCGCTCGAAGATCCGGCGCTCGCCTCGGCGTCGTCGTCGGCGCTCGCCTCGGCGTCGCCTCGGGAGCTGTCGGAGGCGTCGCCGTCGGCGCGGGCCTCGACGTCTGTCTGCGCATCGCCGTCAGCCTGCGCGACGGCGGCGGCGGGCGGACCGTCGTCGGTCGCAGCCTCGGCGTCGGCTCGCACCTCGGCGTCGGGGTTCGCGTCAGCCTCGGGCGCCGCGGCCTCGCCCGCAACCTCGGAGACGGGCGAACCTCGGTCGGTCGCGCTCTCGTCGTCGGCTCGCGCCTCGGCCTCGGGGTTCGCGTCTGCGTCGGGCGCCGCGGCCTCGCCCGCATCTTCGGAGACGCGGGGCTCGACCTCGGTGGGGTTCTCGTCATCCGCGCCCGCTGCCGCGACCGAGGTGGCCTCGCTCGTGGATCCTTGGGGCGCCGCGTCGCTCGAGCTCGGCGTCGCGGCGTCGGCCTCGACCTCGGCGCTCGACGTCGCCTCCGTCGCGGACCCGTGGGTGACCTCATCCTCCGTCACATCGGATCTCACCGCCGGGGCGGCGCCGTCGGGCTCGCTCGCGGTGACCGCCTGCGCATCCTGACTGCCCGGGAGATCCGTCCCGGCCGCCGCGCGCGACCCCTCCTTCGCGCGCGCCGCCTCGACGCTGTCGTCCGCTGGCGCGCGCGTCTCCGCCTCAGCTCCCGCGGCGGACTCGGGCTCGACCGCGGGCGCGGGGGCCTCGGCCACACGGGTCGGCTGGGCGAGCTCGGGGTTCGCGGACACGGCCTGGCTCCCCTCGCCGGACGCCGCGATCAGGGTGACGAGATCCTCGACTGCCCCGAGGGTCAGGCCGTCCTCACCGAGGATCCCGCGGACGAGCCGCTCCGGATCGGCGAGGGCGATCCGCCCGTTCTCGGCGAGCGCCAGCGACTTCGCCGGGAAGCCGATGTGGACCGACGGGCCCTCGGCGGCGAGGTCCGGGAGACGGAGGAGATGGAGGCGGCCGCTGCCGCCGGTCTCGTCGCCGACGAAGAGCACGGCGCGCCTGTCCGCGGTCGGCAGCGCCGGCAGCGGGGCGTGCACCGCACGCTGGCCGAGGATCGTCCCGTCGTCGTCGACGTGGATCACCGCCCCCGCGCCGTCATCGGTGGCGACGGTGATCAGCACGCCGAGCGCTGTCGGCACGGCGTGGAGGCGGACGCCGGGGCCCATCGGCAGGCGGAGGAGGGTCGGCGTCGCCGAGCCGTCGCGGAAGATCGCGGCGATGCCAGTGTACTGACAGGTCACGGCGAGCGCCCCGGCGGCGGCCCGCAGGCACAGCTCTCCGCGCTTGGTGCTCATCTTCCGCGCCCGCGAGCGCGGCGCCTTCTTCGACCACAGCAGGCCCTTCGGCCAGGCGACCGAGCGCGAGCCCTTGGTCGCCAGGACGAGCGCGTCGGGCCAGCTCGCGCCGTCGAGGAGGCGCGCGGCGATCCCCAGGCTCGCCTTGCCGCCGTCGTCGAGGAGGGCGGCGACGCGGCCGTCCGGGAGGCGGGCTGCGTCGATGATCTCGGGGCGGACCATCGCCGCCGCGATCTCGACGCGGTCACGGAGGCCGGTGAACGGCTCCTCACCGCGGGTCGGGCTCGGCCGCCCGAGGTCTCGCAGCGTCGACGCCCCGCTCGCGTCGATCGTCACGTGGACGCCCGTGACTCCGTCCGCCGGGGCCTCGAGCTCACACCCTCCCTCGCTCCACCAAAGCCGCATCATCTTGATCTATCACCCCGGCCAAAGGGCCGCGACGCTTTGTGCGTCAGGCGCGCGGCATCACGCCGAGGCGACCGACCTCGCCCGCCGCGGCGGGCGTCGGCGCGCCTGCGG
>JAGQIT010001075.1 GCA_020431135.1 Myxococcales bacterium
AACTGCAGCGACGACGCCGTGACGCTCACCGAGAAGCTCGAGACGCTCGACGGCGACGCGGCGGCGGTGATCGAGGCGGCGGCCGCCGAGGGGATCCCGACCTTCGTCGTCGGCATCGCCGTCGAGAACGAGCTGACCCCGAACGACGCGCTCAACCCCGACGATCCCGGCGACGCGCGCCCGGACAACATCAACCCCTTCGAGGTCTTCAACGCGCTCGCCGTCCTCGGCCAGACGCCGCGCGCCGGCGACACCCGCTTCTACGAGCCGAGCGACGCGGACGCGCTCCTCGACGCCCTGGCGGCGCTCCCCGACGCGACCCTCGACTGCGCGCTCCCCCTCGACCCGCTCCCGGACTACCCGGCGCTGCTCGAGGTCGCCGTCGACGGGCGGACGGTCGAGCGCCGGCAGGCGGCGAGCTGCGGCGACGACGGCTACCGCTTCACGAGCGACGCCCTCGACACGATCGCCCTGTGCGGGGACGACTGCGCCCGCTTCCAGGTCAGCGGCGAGCTGACGATCACCTACCGCTGCCCCGGATCGAAGAGCGGCGGCTCCTAGGCGGCTCGCGGCGGGCCTTGGCGGGCGACGGAGCGCGGCGCGAGAGGTCGCGCGCAGGGGCGCGGACATCGGGTACCGTAGGCCGGCCATGCTCGCCGTCGCACCCTGGGATCTCGAGCCGAACCTGCCGTGGTCGGTGTTCACCAGCCCCGCGGAGCAGTGGGCGTCGCTGCCCTCGTTCCTCGTCGGCGAGTACCTCTTCTACGCGTGCACGATCGTCGCCCTGATCCACGCGATCCGCTGCGGTCGCGGCCACGTCATGGCCTGGGTCGCCGCGCTCCTGGCCGGCACCGCCAACGACCTGATCTTCATGGCGCTGCCGATGGTCGACAACTTCTGGCAGGCGCAGGCGACGATCATGCTGACGCCGCGGCTGCCGCTCTACATCCCCTGCGTCTACGTCTGCTTCATGTACTTCCCGACCGTCGCCGTCTGGCGGCTCGGGCTCCCGCGCCTCGCCCAGGCGACCCTCACGGGCGTCACGGCGTCGCTCTTCTACGCGCCCTACGACATCGTCGGCGCCAAGTTCCTGTGGTGGACCTGGCACGACACCGACATGCCGATCGCCAACCGCCTCCTCGGCGTGCCGGTGGGCTCGACGATGTGGATCATCACCTTCGTCTCGGCCTTCGCGCTCTTCCTGAGCTGGGGTCGGCGCTGCGACGATCCGAAGGACTTCGGCAAGGTCGCGACCAAGGGGTTCGTCGCGGCGATCCTCCTGAGCACGACGGCGATGGGCCTGCAGATGCAGCCGCTCCAGCTCCTCGACGGCGGCATCCCGGGGCCGGTCGGCCTCGTCTTCATCGCCAGCCTTTACCTGGGGATCGCGGCCTGGCAGTGGCGGCGGCGCCTTCCCGGCCTCGGCTGCGAAAGCGACGGCCTGCTGCGCGGGGCTGCGATCGCCTACTTCGCCGGCCTCGCGCTGATCATGGCCGCCTTCGATCCGGCGACCCACCGCAGCGAGAGCATGCACCAGGTCTACGGGGCCTGCCACGTCGAGGCCAAGGACATCCTCGGCTTCACGCGCTACGAGTTCGTCTGCGCCGAGGACTTCGACGAGGACTACTCCTTCGCCTGCGTCGACGCCCTGCCGGCGGAGGGGAGCCCCTGGTACACGGTCTGCGGCCGCGCGCACACGGACTACCCGCGCTACCTCGGCGTGGTGGCGACCCTGGCGACGCTCGGGATCCTCTTCTTCGGCGGCGCGCTCCGGCGCCGGCGCGACGACTGAGCCAGCGCCGCGGCTTGTCGGCGCCGCGCGGAGAGGTCACGATCGCCGGGTGTCGACCTTCGATCCGACCTTCGCGCTCGCCCAAGTGTTCGCTCGCGCGCCGGAGGAGGAGCGCCCGCACCTGCGCGTCGCCCTCGGGGACGACGCCGGCCGTGCGGCCTACGCGGCCTGGCTGCGCGGGCGCGGGGATCCGCGGGGCGAGGCCCTGACCCTCGAGCGCCGCCTCCGGGACGAGGACGATCCGGCGGCGGCGTCTCGCCTCCGCGAGCTCCTCCCGGCGATCGATCGCGCGTGGTGGTGGGTGATGCGGCGGGCGGAGATCCGCAACTGCGGCGGCCAGCGAGGGGCGCCGCCGCGGGTCCGCTTCAGCTTCCTCTGCGAGCGCTCGTGGGCGTCGCTCGAGGCGACCGGCGAGGACGGCGTGCGCTCGTGCGAGCAGTGCAACGAGCGGGTCTATCGCTGCGCCAGCGCCGTGGAGGCGGCCGCGCGGGCGCGCCGCGGCGAGTGTATCGCCGTCGCGCCGGAGCTGGCCGCGGAGCAGGCGACCGACGGCCGCGGCCTCTTCGTCGGGCGCCCGGACTACGTCGCCATGTGGGCGGCCCGCCTCTTCCCGGACGACGACCGCGAGTAGGGCGGAGCGCGCCGTCGCCCGCGGCTTTCCAGTAGCATCGCCCGGCGCCGCCATGTCGATCCTGCTCCCGCTCCCCCGCCTGCGTGTCCCCCTAAACCCGAGCGAGTCGCCGGTCGAGCTGGTCTCGCTCACGGTCTCCGCGGAGATCTCCGGCGGCCTCGCGGTGACCACCTGGGAGCTCGTCTTCGTCAACCCGAACCGCCGCGATCTCGAGGGCCAGCTCGAGTTCCCGCTCCTCGACGGCCAGTCCGTGATCCGCTTCGCCATGGACATCGGCGGCGGCCTCCGCGAGGCGGTGCCTGTCCCGAAGGACAAGGGGCGCCAGGTCTTCGAGGAGATCACCCGCCAGGGCGTCGACCCCGGGCTCCTCGAGCGGACCGCCGGCAACAACTACCGGGCGCGCGTCTACCCGCTGGTCCCGGGCGAGCGCAAGCGGGTGGTGATCGCCTACCAGGAGGCGCTCGACGCCGCGGTCTACCGCCTCGCGCTCGACTTCGACGCGCCGCTGCCGAGCTTCGCCCTCGCCGTGCGCGTGCGCGGCTCTGAGGTCGCGCCGGTGGTCGCCGAGAACTCCCTCGGGCTCGAGCTGCCGGCGTGGCGCGAGGACTTCGCGGTGGAGGTCCAGCGCCAGGACTTCCGCGCGCAGGGGGTCCTCGAGATCGCGGTCCCGCCGAGCGAGCAGCCGGCGCTGACCACCGAGCGGCGCGGCGACAGGACCTACTTCCGCGCCGAGAAGCGCCTGCGCCCGCGCACCCGGCCGCGCCGCGATCCGCGGGTCGTCGGCCTCCTCTGGGACTGCTCGGGCTCGGCCGAGGCCCGCGATCACGGGCGCGAGCTGGCGGCCCTCGGCGCCTACCTTGAGGCGCTCGGCAGGCCGGTCGAGGTCCGCCTCATCCGCGTGCGCGACGTCCCCGAGCCGGCCGAGGTCTTCCGCATCGTCGGCGCCGACTGGTCGCCGCTGCGCCGGGCCCTCGACCGCGCGCTCTTCGACGGCGCCTCGTCGCTGACGGCGGTCGAGGCCGACCCCGAGGTCGACGCCTGGGTGCTCGTCAGCGACGGCCTCCTCAACTACGGGCCGACCGATCGCGACGACGGGGCCTTCGCCGGCGGCGCCCCGGTCCATGTCCTCTCGGCGGCGCGCAGCGGCGATCCGACGCGCCTGCGCGACCTCGCGGCGCGCACCGGCGGCGCCTTCGTGGATCTCCTCAAGGTAGCGGCGGTCGACGCCGCGGAGCTCCTGGCCTACGAGCGCGAGCGCGTCCTCGAGATCGACACCTCGCCGCGCGAGCTCAGCCACGTCTTCCCCGAGGCCCCGGCGCCGATCCCCGCCGACGGCCGCCTGGTCCTCACGGGGGTGCTGCGCAGCGCGCGGGCGACGTTGCGGGCGCGCGTGGGCTTCGCCGACGACGACGAGTCGAGCCGCGAGATCGAGGTCGAGATCCGCGGCGACGCCCACGAGGGCGCCCTCGCCGGGCGGGCCTGGGCGACGGCGAAGATCGCCGCCCTCGAGCCGCGCTTCGCCGACAACCGCGCGGACATCGAGCGCACCGGCCAGGAGTTCGGGATCGTCACGCGCTCGACGTCGCTGATCATCCTCGACAGCGTCGACGACTACGTCCGCTACGACATCGAGCCGCCGGCGTCGCTGCGCCGCGAGTGGGCGGAGCGGCGCCAGCATACGTGGGCCGATCGCCAGCGCTCTGAAGGCGAGCGCCGCGAGAAGCTCGCCCGCCTCTTCGCCGACTACACC
>JAGQIT010000084.1 GCA_020431135.1 Myxococcales bacterium
AGCGCTCGGCCTTCTGCGCCTGGCGGCGCAGCGTCCCGAGCCGCCCCTCGAGCTCGCCGAGGACGTCGCTGACCCGCAGGAGGTTTTGCTGGGTCTGCTCGATGCGCCGCTCCGCCGCGACCTTCTGGCTCTTGAAGCGGGTGATCCCGGCGGCCTCGTCGATGATGTTGCGGCGGTCCTCCGGCTTCGACGAGACGATCTTGCCGACCTGGCCCTGCTCGATGATCGAGTAGCCGCGGGCGCCGGCGCCGGTGCCGAGCATCAGCTCCTTGATGTCGCGCAGGCGGCACGGGACCTTGTTGATCAGGTACTCGCTCGTGCCGTCGCTGTAGAGGCGGCGGGTGATCGCGACCTCCGTGTAGTTCATGTAGGCGATCGGCACGGAGCCGTCGTTCTCGAAGGTCAGGGTGACCTCGGCCATGCCGCCCGGGCCCCGCGTCGCGCAGCCGGCGAAGATGACGTCGCGCATGCCGCTGCCGCGCAGGTGCTTGGCCCGCTGCTCGCCGAGGGTCCAGCGGATCGCGTCGACGATGTTCGACTTGCCGCAGCCGTTGGGGCCGATCACCCCGGTGACGTGATCGTCGACGTGGATGACCTCGCGATCCGCGAAGGACTTGAACCCGATGATCTCGATCTTCTTGATCCGCATGGCCGAGGCGCCGCGACGGCGCTTCAGGGCGCGGAGCGTCGTCGCGCCGCTTGGATAGCACCCGCTCGCCTGCGCCGAAAGGCCGGCAAAGGCCCACAGCGCCCGTCTGCGGCCCGCTGCGACCGCCTGTGGATAACTCGGAGGGTCGCGGGCGAGGGCCGCCCGAGCCGGCCAAAGCGCGCGTTTTTCGGCGCTTCCCCCCGGCGCCCGGAGGCCGCCGCGACGGTCTGCCGCGACCGTAGGCGTGATCGCGGCCTCGCCGCGGCCCGCCGCCTCCGCGATGAGATCTCCCGCGGGCCACGACCCCCGGGCGCCGGGCGCCGCCGGGATTTCCCTTTCGGCCGCTGGTGACGCTGTGCTACGAGGGGCCTGCTGTGACGCCCACGGTTCTCGGCATCCTCGCGGTGATTGGCGGCCTCTTGGCGGTCGTGATCGTCGTCGGGGTCATCCTCCACCGGCGCCAGCAGGCCCTGCCCGGCGCCCCGCCGCCGAAGGCGATCGAGCCAGGGAAGGTCTCCGCAGAGCGCGAGCCCGCGGTCAAGCCAGTCGGCAGACCGACGGCCGAGGATCTCGAGCGCGATCGCCTGCGCCGCGGCCTCGCCCAGACGCGCGGCGGCTTCGTCGCTCGCCTCTCGCGCCTCTTCTCCGGGCGCCCCGAGGTCAGCGAGGACCTCAAGGACGAGATCGAGACCGTCCTCTTCACCGCCGACATCGGCGCGCGCACGGCCCAGAAGCTCCTCGAGCAGGTCTCCGACGTTCTCGACAGGAACACCGTCGCCGACCCAGACGCGGTGTGGAAGGTGATCCGCGAGGAGGCGCTGGCGATCCTCGACATCCCGGCCCCGCCCCTCAACTACGCGCCCGAGCACGGCCCCTACGTGCTCCTCATGATCGGGGTCAACGGCGTCGGCAAGACGACGACGCTCGGCAAGCTCGCGCAGCGCCACCGCGACGCCGGGCGCAAGGTCCTCCTCGTCGCCGGCGACACCTTCCGCGCCGCCGCGGTCGAGCAGCTCGAGGTCTGGGCCGATCGCGTCGGCGCCTCGGTGCACAAGGGCAGCCAAGGCGCCGACCCGTCGTCGGTGATCCACGACGGCATCGCCCGCGGCCGCGACGAGGGCTTCGACGTCGTCCTCTGCGACACCGCCGGCCGCCTCCACACCAAGAAGGAGCTGATGGCCGAGCTCAGCAAGGTCCGCCGCTCCTGCGCCAAGGCGATGCGCCGCGGCCTCGAGGGCGACGAGGCGAAGGCGATCAAGGGGCCGCACGACACCTTCCTCGTCCTCGACGCGACCATCGGCCAGAACGCCCTCTCGCAGGCCGAGCTCTTCAACGAGACCATGGACTTCACCGGCCTCGTGCTGACGAAGCTCGACGGCACGGCGAAGGGCGGAGTGATCCTCGGGGTCTGCGACGCGATGCGCGTACCGGTCCGGTTTGTCGGGATCGGCGAGCGCGTCGAGGACCTGCGCGAGTTCGACCCGGCGATGTTCGTCGACGCCCTCTTCGCGCCCGACATCGACCCTTAAACGACCGCATAAAGTGGCTCTCCCCCGCACCAGGGCTCCGTTCGGAGCGTCTCGCCGTGACAGAGATCGCCTCGCTAACCGCGACGCGAGGCTTGAGCGACCCCGATCACGTCCACGATTGCGAGGTCAAAGCGCTGCCGGAGACGCCCTGACCGTGGCCGCAGAGGACGAGCGAGAAGTCGCTCACCCGTTTTTGGCCAGTTGTGACCTAGCGGCGGGCTGTGCTACCGTCCGGCACCGACTGTCGTACCGCGATTCAGCGGGACGTGAGCCCACTCCGAACACCGAGCTCTCCCTCCTCCGAATCTCCCAGTGCCCGTCGACTTTGAGGTGAGCATGCGACGAACCTTCACCACTACCGCTGCAGCCGTCCTATTGACCGCAGCATGGGCCGCGCCCGGCCAAGCTTCGGCTGCCTGGGCCCTCGCCCTTGCCCCCGCCGAGGAAGCCCCCGCCGAGGACGAGGACGAAGACATGGTCATCCTCGACGATGACGAAATGGAGGGCGACGCCGCCGATGAAGGTGGCGGAGACCAGGGCGGCGAAGGCGGCAAAGCCGACGCCGAAGGCGGCGCCTCCATCAACACCGGCGATCTCTTCGGCGAAGGCAAGAAGAAGGACGTCAAGGAGAGCGAGCAGAAGGGCGACGCAGGCGACCCGAACTCCGAAGCGCAGCAGCTCAAGGAGGACAAGGCGTTCATCACCGTCGTCCAGCGCCAGCGCTTCCTCAAGAAGAAGCGCCTCGACATCCAGCCGCAGTTCGGCATCACGGTGAACGACCCGTTCGTCCGCCACTATGTCGTCGGCGCCGAGATCAACTACTGGCTGAGCAACCGCATGGCGGTCGGCATCACCGGTAGCGGCTTCTTCGGCTCGAAGACCTCGCGCTACAACAACATCCGCGCCCAGGAGGGCCTCCTGCTCACGGCGAACAAGACGCTGTGGCAGGCGAGCGCCAACTTCCTCTACAACCCCTTCTACGGCAAGATCGCGGTCTTCAACCGCGCCCTGTTCCACTGGGAGGCGTACGTGCAGGTCGGCGGCGGTGTCATGCAGACGCAGGTCATCCCGCGCTTCGAGGCGCTCCACGACCCGTTCCGGACGATCACCCCGCAGGGCAACTTCACCGTCGGCTCGCGCTACTACATCCCGCGCTCCGACTGGGTCTCGTTCAACATCGGCGTCCGCACCTGGATCTTCCCGGACAAGCTTGAGCCCGCGCAGCGCGGCCCGAGCACCGGCGTCGACGGCCTCGGCGACCTCTCGAACCTCGACGACCCGGGCGAGGCGAAGGCCAACGCCGACACCGCGCTGTCGTTCAACACGGTCTTCTTCCTCGGGGTCAGCTTCTACCTGCCCCGCTCCTTCGAGTACACCACCCGCCGCTAAGAGCACCTCGACATGCCCAGGATTCGAACGCTCACCTATTTGGCGGCTCCCCTCACCGCCGCCACGTTCCTGCTCCCCGCGACCGTCCACGCCAAGCGCAAGAGCCCGCTTGAGGGCAAGCCGGTGGTCGTCCGCAAGCTCGAGCACCGCAAGTTCCGCTTCACGATCACGCCGATGGCGTCGATCTCGCTGTCGCAGCCCTTCGTCCACATGGGCTACGCCGGCGCCAAGCTCCAGTTCTACATCATGGACTGGATCGGCGTGCGCGGCACCTTCCAGTACGGGGTGCTCCCCCGCGACGCGAAGCTCCTCACCGCGCTCCACGGCGACGGCGGCCTGCCTGAGGGCATCCCCGTCGGCGAGGCCGGCAACACGACGGCCGCGCCGCTGCGCCCGATCGCAGAGAAGGACAACCCGGCGCCGCTTCGTCACGACTTCGACGCCGGCCTCACGCGCAACCAGTGGCTCGCCAGCGCCGACGTGGTCTTCACGCCCTTCGCCGGTAAGCTCGGCCTCTTCTCGGCGATCTTCACCGAGTACGACATCTACCTGTTCGGCGGCCTCGGCCTCAGCAACTGGGCCCGGCACTACCCGAATCAGCAGAGCACCAGCGAGCTCCTCAACCTCAACGAGAACTGCCTGCCGGCGGACGGCTCGAGCGCCTCGGTCAACGAGGAGTGCGCCCTCCACCCGGTCAGCCCGGACACCGGCGTCAAGGTCGGCCCGAGCTTCGGCGGCGGCCTCCACGTCTTCATGTCGGACTGGGCGTCGATCAACCTTGAGGTTCAGGACATCATGAGCCTGAACAACATCGCCGGCCTCAACAACACGACCACCGACATCCTCGAGGAGGGCCGCGTGGTCGTCGACGGCAACGACCGCAACTGGAACCACAACGTGACCTTCCAGCTCGGCGTGAAGTTCTACCTCCCGCCGAAGGCCAAGCGCTCCGAGCTCAAGCCCGCCGGCAGCAAGTAGCTCGGCAGGAGCGACGAACGAGGGCGTCCGGCGGCAGCCGCGACGCCCTCTCGCAATTCAGGCCCCTAGCACAATCGCCAACTTCGTTGGCAGGCGCCCGGGGTTCGTTGGCACCTCCCGACCCTCGGGGGCGGAGAAATGACGAGTTTGAGGCCGAACGCGTGGCACGATCGTTGCTGTCTCTGTACTCCGGTAGCCGCATGCTCAGCCGACTCCGCACCCTGCTCCTGGCCTGCCTCGCCCTCCCCGCGGCGGGGTGCAACACGCCGACGTTCCCCCTCGACCCCCCGGACTTCCTCGGGATCTCGATCCCGATCCCGCCGCCGAGCCTCACCCTCGCCCCTGTCCAGGACGTCGACATCCAGGGCGATCTCGGCCTCTCCGAGCCTGTCCCGGAGACGCTCGTCTATCTCTACGAGCACCGCGGCGACCGGGGCTACTTCGTCTTCGCCAGCGACGCCGGCCAGTTCACCTTCAACGAGATCGAGCTCGACCTGACGAACAACTGCATGCAGGTGTGGTTCGAGGAGCCCGGCGAGGACGGGCGGACCAGCGAGGACGGGTTCTTCAAGGCGACGATCGCCGACGACGATCAGTCGATCGACTTCGAGAAGCTCAACCTCGGCTGCGGCTGAGCGGCGCTGCGCCGCGGAGAACGCCGAGCACGGCGCCGAGGCGGTCCGAGCGAGAGCGCGTCGACCCTCTCAGCTTCGTCAGAACGCCGCTGTTCTCGGCGTAGTGCGAGTTCTGACGGGGCCGAGAGGGTCGGCGAGCGCCAGCGAGGGCGCGTGACGAACACACGGACAGCCTCCTAGCTGCGCCGCTTCGACTTCGCCGTTGACCTCGACTTCGAGTCCTTGTCGTCGTCCTCATCGCTGTCGGCGGCCATGCGCTTGAGCTTCTTCTGCAGGCCGTAGCGGCTGAGCCCGAGGAGCTCGGCGGCGCGGGTCTGGTTGTTGTCGCAGCGCTCGAGGGCGCGGCCGATGAGCTCGCGCTCGAGCCGCTCGAGCCGCGGGCGGAGCTCGAGGTCGTCGGGATCCGGGGCCGCCCCGCTGCGCGCCGCGTCGCGGATCTTCGGCGAGAGATCCTCGGGATCGACGCGGCTCTCGACGAGCACGGCGAGGCGCTGGACCTCGTTCTCGAGCTCGCGGACGTTGCCGGGCCAGGGGTAGCGGGCGAGGAGGCGCATCGCCGGCGCCGCGATCGTCAGCCGCCGCTCGCCGTCGTAGCGCCCGAGGAAGTGCTCGAGGAGCGGCGACAGATCTTCGGTGCGCTCGCGCAGCGGCGGCAGCGAGATCTTCACCACCTGGATCCGATAGTAGAGATCGCCGCGGAAGGTGCCGTCCTCGACCATCGCGTCGAGGTTGCGGTTGCTCGCGGCGATCACCCGGACGTCGATCTTGCGCGCGCTCGTGTCGCCGACGCGGCGGACCTCGCCCTCCTGGAGGACGCGCAGGAGCTTGGTCTGCATCGCCGGGCTCATCTCGCCGACCTCGTCGAGGAAGATCGTCCCGCCGTGGGCGGCCTCGAAGAGCCCGGCGCTGGCCTTGTGCGCGCCCGTGAACGCGCCGCGGGCGTGGCCGAAGAGGACGCTCTCGAGGAGGCTCTCCGGGATCGCGCCGCAGTTCTCGGCGATGAAGGGGCGGCTTCGCCGGCCGCCGGCGTCGTGGATCGCCCGCGCGACCAGCTCCTTGCCGGTGCCGCTCTCGCCGTAGATCACGACCGGGACGTCGGCCTCGGCGACGCGATCGATGAGGCGGAAGACGGCCTGCATCGCCGCGGACGAGCCGACCATGCCGCGGTAGATCGGCCGCGTCGCGCCCTGCTCGCCGCGGACCTGCTCGCGGAGGCCGCGGACCTCGACCTCGCGCTCCTCGAGGAGGCGGGCGAGCTCCTCGCCCTGGTCGGCGAGCGCCGCCGCCTGCTCGCGCTGGATCGTCAGCGCCTTGGCGTGGACGATCGCCAGCGACGCGAGCTCGGCGAGCTCCTCGACGATCGCCAGGTCCTGCTCGTCGAAGGCGCCGCGGCGCAGGCGGTGATCGACGTAGGCCGCGCCGACGAGCTGGCCGCGGCTGAAGAGCGGGATCCCGAGGACCGAGCGCATGTGGAGGTGGGAGACCGAGCGCGAGCTGTCGAAGCGATCGTCGCTCGCCGCGTCGACGCTGAGGACCGGCTCGCCGGTGGCCAGGACGCGATCGATGATCGACCGCGAGAAGCTCGCGCCGTCGCTGCCCGAGGCGAGCTCGCGGACGACCTCGATCCGCGCCTGTCCTTCGCGCCAGGGGAGGAGAACGGCGACGCCGCGCTCGGCGTTGCACAGCTCCATGATCGCGTCGACGACCTGGGCGAGGAGGCGGTGGATGTCGTCCTCGCGGGCGAGGCGG
>JAGQIT010000085.1 GCA_020431135.1 Myxococcales bacterium
CGGCCCCAGCGATGAGCGCGGAGACGAGGTCGAGGGCCGAAGCGAGACGCACACCAGTGTCGGCGCCCGGACAGCCTGCGCTCACGGCCCGCGCGCGTGCTCTCAGCCGTCTGCGGCAGACACACCCACACGCGGCCCAGCGATGAGCGCGCGGAGACGAGGACGAGGGGTCGAAGCGATAGGCACGCCGGCGTCGGCAAGCGGACAGGCCGCGCGCCAACAGGCGCGCGCGAAGCCATGCCGCGGCCGAACCGACGACAGCGCTCGCGCCCCGCGCTAGGCCGCAGAGAGGCGCCTTCGCGGCCCCAGCGATGAGCGCGGAGACGACGACAGCGCACGCGCTCCGCACAGGGCGGAGTCCGGATTGATGCGCACGGCTGGGTCGGCACGGACTGCCTGCAGCGCTACGCGCCCGCCCATGAGCGTACACGCGAACGAACGTCTGCACGACCGCAGAGCCGACGAACTGACGCGAACAGGCGGAGGCCGAGGGATGAATCCTGCGGGTGGGCGTCGACGACGGTGGGCGCCGTCGGGGAGGGTCGACGCCCACCCGCAGGGGGGGAATCACGCGCGAAGGTCGAGGTCGCTAGCTTGAGCGACCCCGTCGCGGCCAACCGAACTCCTGAAAAAGGCCCGCCCGACCTCGACGCCGAAAAGCGAGAACGGCGGCGTCGAGGCCGAGCAGGGCACATCGTCGGCGGGGCTCGAGCCAGCGCCCGCGATCGATTGGGCGATCGAACGCGGGCACCTCGACGGGTGGGCGCCCGATCGAGATGACAAGCTGGCGAGCTCGCGCGGCGGCGACTGCCACGGAGGCAGAGGCTCGGTTGGGATCGTTCGCGGAGCCGCGTTCATCGGCCTTCGCGGCCGGCGCTCATGCTTGGCAGGGCGCTTGCACGACGTCGCGCCCGTATGCCCGCATCAGGACTCACATCCCTCGTCTTCGTCTCAGCCTTGTTGTCAGTGTCGCCGCCAGAGGCGGCGAAGGAGCGCCCCTCAGCGAAGGGGGCGGAGCTCGCGATCGAGATCGTCGAGCGAGGTCAGGATGGGCCCGGGCGCTTCGGCTTCCTCGTCCCTGTCGACGGTCGCGTCGAGGCCTGGGTCGGCGAGGGCGACGCGGCCCGCCACTGCAAGGTCAAGGCGCGCCCCGCCGGTCGCGACGGGCAGCATCTCGATCTTCATTGCAGCGGGGATAAGGCGCATGAGCTTCGGGTGGAGGCGACGCGGAGCTTCGCGTCAGGGAAGCGGACCATGGTGGCCGAGGTCCAGCGGCCCGGGGGGTCGAAGAGCCAGGTCTTCGTCACCCTGCGCTAGCAGGGCCGGCGGGCCCCCCAGGGGCCCGCCGCGCTGTCAGTCTCAGATGGCGAGCTTCGTCTGCACCTCGTCGCCGTACTTGCCGAGCGGCTCGGTCCCTTCGCACTTCGGGATCCCGCAGTGCGCCTCGACGTCCGCGTAGCTGACGCCCGCGTAGCGCGGCGTGCCGAGGCAGGCGGCGCCGCCGCCGACGAGCCAGTGGGCCTCGGTCTCCTTGCCGGGGTCGAAGAAGGCGTTGATGCCCCAGACTTCCTCGATCTGCAGCTTCTGCCCCGGCTTCGTCCAGGACTTCCCGTCCTTGCAGTAGTCGGCCCGAGCCACGCCGACCATCGCCTCGGTGCGCTCGTAGCCGAAGACGTAGAAGATGTAGCCCCAGCTGAGCTGGACCTTGCCGACCGCGCCCGAGCTGCAGCCGATGTACATCGTGTTGCCGCGCGAGATGAATTCCCCGGTCGCCGTGTCGACGTGGAGGTCACGGCTGACGATCGTGTCGAGGGTGCCGGTGTCCGGGTCCTTCTCGCAGATGGGCGCGCCGTCGTCGATGCCCTCGAGGGACTTGACGATCGGGCCGCTCCCCGTCGACGGGTAGTAGGTCCAGAAGTAGCTCCAGAAGGGGATCCCCGCGGGGGTGAAGTCGAAGCTCGCCCCCTCGATCTTGGTGATGATCTTCGAGTCGAGGACGCCGTCCTTGTCGTAGTCGAGGCGCAGGAGCCAGGTCGAGTCGACGAAGTCGGCGCCGCTGAAGACGGTGCCCTTCATCCACTGGCTCTCGCCGTAGATCTGGCTCTCCTCGACCCACAGGCGGTCACCCTTGCGCGGGTAGAGGCAGATCGTGTCCTTGCCGTACTGTCCGGGGCTGAGGCAGACCCGATCGACCGCGGCGTCGTCGTGGAGGACCCCGGTGAGGTCGATCTCGTTCCACTCGAAGTCGCCGAGGAAGGAGGTGTTGAAGCGGACACCGAAGCCGCCGCGCTCGTCGAGCTCTTGGTCAGCGCCGCTGTCGAGGTCGTAGTCCGGCTCGGCGTCGCAGCCGGCGGCGAGGGTGAGGGTGGCGGCCAGGGTGAAGATCTTGGAGAGGGTGTTCATTGTCGTGCTCGCTTTCCTGGAGCGCCGGGGTTCGCCCAAACCCGCGCGGCGCTCCGTCCGTGTTCTGCTTGGGGAGTGATCGAGGGCCCTCGAACAATTGCGGCTTTCTGAAAAAAAAATCGGCGGGAGAAAGCGCCCGCGGATCGGCGCGCGGGCGCTCGTCGGCGCGCCCAATCGCTCTGGGGTTGCGCGCCCCCGGCCATCCCTCGAGAATTTGCACCAAATAAGAAGACCCCCTCCAAGCCGGTCAATCGGCTTGCGACAGACGCGCAATGGGGTCTCTATCCCCCATGCACCTCCGCTATCATCCGCAGGTGGTCCGCGACGAAGATCTCCTCGAGGCCTGGCGAAGCGGGGATGAGGACGCCGGGGTCGCGCTCTTTGAGCGCCACTACGACGGCGTCGCCCGCTTCTTTAAGAGCAAGGCTTGGGACGCCTCCGCGGACCTGATCCAGCGGACGTTCCTCGCGTGCCTCGAGACCCGCGATCGCATGCGCGACGGCACGAGCTTCCGCTCGTACCTCTTCGGCATCGCCCGCAACATCCTCTTCGAGCACTACCGCGGCAAGCGACGCGACGGCCGTCGCCTCGACTTCGCCGAGCGCTCCCTCGAGGACCTCGGGGCGACGCCGACGACGGCGCTGGCGCGGGCGCAGGAGAGCCAGCTCCTCCTCCAGGGGCTGCGCCGGATCCCCCTCGAGCACCAGATGATCCTCGAGCTCTATTACTGGGAGGAGATGACCGCGGGCGAGATCGCCGGCGTTCTCGAGGTCCCCGAGGGGACCGCGAGGACGCGGATCCGCCGGGCCAAGCAGCTCCTCGAGGGCGAGCTCAAGGCGCTGGCGACGACGCCGCAGATCCTCCAGAGCACGGTCTCCGACCTCGACAGCTGGGCCTCTCAGCTGCGCAACGCCCTCAAGGAGCGCTAGCGCCCGAGCGGGCCGCGGCGGAGACCTCCCCTTCGCTCGCGCCCGCCGACCGCCAGCGAATCGCGTCAGCGAGCGCTGCGTGAGCGCGACGCGGTCTCGTCGGCCGGTCGAGCGGAGAGGGGCGCAGACGCGGGGAGGCAATTGATCCGCGGCCGGCGGTCACTCCCTCAGCGGAGGGTCGCGCCGGCGCCCGCTGGCAATTGCCGACCCCCTGGGAGACCCTGTGACCCAACCGAAGATCCCAAAACTCCTCGGCCTCGGCTTCGGCCGCGGCCGCGCGAAGCGCCCGCAGCTCGACGTCGTCGACGGAGGGAAGGCCGTGAAGGAACACGACAAGCTCGACGAGAGCCTCGCCCAGACCCAGGCGAGCGGCGACACGCAGGCCGGCGGCGAGGTCGATCGGGCGATCAGCCTCGCCCGGACGATGGCCGTGACCGCCGGGGCCGCGCGCGAGACCGCCGAGCGGGTCAAGGAGACCGGCCCGGCGAGCTTCGCCGAGACGGTCGCGCCCGCCGGCGACCTCGCGCCCGCGTCGTCGCCGGCGCTCGCCGAGAGCACGCCGGCGCTGATGCGGACGATGGCCGCGACCGCCGACGAGCTCACGGACAGCGCCAAGCGCTCGGCCGGCGAGTCCTCTGGCCTCGAGAACAGCCTCGCGCGGACGATGATCGCGACGGACCCGGGCGCCTCGGGCTCGCTCGAGGCCGAGGCGCTCGACGCCGAGTCCCTCGGCTTCGCCCGGACGATCACCCCGCAGGACGCCGCGCGCTCGCAGGGCTCGCGCGACTCTCGCGGCTCGCGGCCGTCGCTGCGCCGCGACGAGGCGATCACCGACGACCCTGACCTCGACAAGCGCGTCCTGGCGCCCGACGGCGACGACCGCCGCCTCAAGGACATGATCCGCGCCCGCCTCTTCCGCAAGAAGGCGGCGCCGGTGAAGATCGGCCGCTACACGATCCTCGACCGCCTCGGCGAGGGCGGCATGGGCGTCGTCTACACCGCCTACGACGACAAGCTCGAGCGCAAGGTCGCGATCAAGGTGATGCGCAGCGAGGGCGAGGGCGACTCGAACGGCCGCAACCGCCTCGTCCGCGAGGCCCAGGCGATGGCCCGCCTCAGCCACCCCAACATCGTCACCGTCCACGAGGTCGGCGAGGTCGACGGCCAGGTCTTCGTGGCGATGGAGTTCGTCCGCGGCCAGTCGCTCGACTTCTGGCTCCGCGAGGCCCGGCCGTGGCGCGAGGTCATCGACGTCTACGTCCAGGCGGGGCGCGGCCTCGCGGCGGCCCACGCCGCTGGGATCATCCACCGCGACTTCAAGCCCCACAACGTCCTCCTCGGCGAGGACGGCACCGCCAAGGTCCTCGACTTCGGCCTCGCCAGGTCGATGGGACAGCTCACCGGCGAGGTCCCGGAGGAGGAGAAGGCGATGGTCCCCGCGGGCGAGCGCGGCCTCAGCCTCCTCGATCAGCGGCTGACGCGGACCGGGGCGATCATGGGGACGCCGGCCTACATGGCGCCCGAGCAGCACCAGGGGACCGACGCGACGGCGAAGAGCGACCAGTTCTCGTTCTGCGTCGCCCTCTACGAGGCGCTCTACGGCGAGCTCCCCTTCGAGGCGACGTCGCTGGCGACGCTGATCGCGGCCGTCGTCGAGGGGACGATCAAGGAGCCGCCGAGCGGCTCGAAGGTCCCCGGCTGGCTGCGCAAGGTCGTCCTCCGCGGCCTCGCCGTCGAACCCGAGGTCCGCTACCCGACGATCGCCGATCTCCTCGCCGCCCTCGGCCGCGACCCCGTCGCCCGCCGCAACCGCTGGCTGGCGACCGCCGGCTTCGCCGTCCTCGTCGGCGGCGCCGGCTTCGGCCTCGCCAGCGTCGGCGCGGCCGAGGCCGCGGTCTGCACCGACGCGACGCAGGAGATCGCCGCGGTCTGGAACGACGACGCCCGCGCCGCGGTCGAGGCCGCGATCAAGGGGACCGGGGTCGCCTACGCCGACGAGACCTGGGAGAAGGTCGCGCCGAAGCTCGACGCCTACGCCGAGGGATGGGCGGCGATGCGCACCGAGGCCTGCGAGAGCCACCGCAGCGGCAAGCACTCGGCTCGCCTCTACGACCTCCAGACCGCGTGCCTCGACCTCCGCCTCGCCTCGCTCTCCGGGCTCGTAGGAGCCCTCCAGAGCGGCGACGGCGCGGTGGAGAACGCGGTCAACGCGGTCGCGTCGATCCCGGCTATCGACCTCTGCGCCGACACAGCGCGCCTCACCGCCGCCATCGCCCCACCTGAGGATGCAGCGACGGCCGACGCGGTTCATGAAGCCCGCATGAAGATCACCGAGGCCGCGAGCCATGAGCTTGCGGGCGACTACGAGGCGGCCGCATCGCTCCTTGACGCGGCGCAGGCCGCGGTGAAGGCCGGCGACTACGCTCCTCTGGCGGCAGAGCTCGACCTCGGCCGCGGGAGCCTGGCGCTGTCCATGCGTGATGGCGCCGCCGCGAAGGAGTCCCTCTCGACCGCGCTGTGGAGCGCGATCGCTGCCGGCCACGACCGCGCGGCCCTCGAGGCGGCGACCAAGATCATCTTCGTCGAGTCGTTCCTCGCCGGCGACGGCGACGCCGCCCTCGAGAACGTCAACCTCTCCCGCTCGCTCGCCACGCGGACGAACGCGACCGCGTCCGAGGAGTACCTGCTCCTCAACAACATCGGCGTCGCGTATCAGGAGTCGGGCGCCCTCGTCGAGGCCCGCGAGGCCTACAACGCGGCCGTCGAGAAGATCGGCGCCTCCGACCACCGCGCCGGCCTCACTCTCGCGAACCTCGGCACGCTCGACCTCATGGCCTACGACTTCGCCGGTGCCCGCGACGCGTTCAAGCGCGCGCAGGCGATCCTCGAAGCGACGCTCGGCGCGAGCCACCCTGACACGATCCTGACGAGGCTCAACCTCGCCTACGCGCTCCTCGGCAGCGGCGCCGTCGATGACGCGAGCGCCGAATTCGCCGCGCTCGAACCACTCGCGCTCGCCTCTCTCGGCGCGCAGAGCCCCGCGCTCGAGTGGTTCAACCACGGCAAGGCGAACGCGCTTGCGGCCCGACGCGAGCACGACTCGGCGGTCGCCCTCTTCCGCGACACCCGCGCCCCCGCGCTCGAGCACCGCGGCCTCGAGGATCAGCTCGTGTTCACGATGACCTACGACCTCGCGTCCTCCCTCAGCGAGTCCGGCCACGTCGACGAGAGCCTCGCGCTTCACGAGAGCATCTACGAGCTGGCGAAGGGGGGCGCGCTCAGCCCGAGCGCCCGCGCAGAGGCCCTCAACATGCACGGCGCATCGCTCCAACGAGCGGGCATGCACTCCGAGGCCCTCCGCGTGCTCGGTGAGGCGCTCGAGCTCAGCGAAGACAAGCTCCCGCCGAATTCGCCGTCGCTCGCCGTCACCCTCGAGAAGCTCGCCCGCGCCCAGATCGCCCTCGAGCGCCACGACGACGCCGCGGCCTCCCTCGCGCGCGCCCGCGGGATCGTCGACGCCGAGCTGCCGGAGAAGAGCCAGCTCACCGCGCAGGTCCGGCGGACCGAGGCTGACCTGGCGCTCGCCCGCGGCGACGCCGACGCGGCGGTGGAGCACGCCCGCGCGGCGCTCGTGATCCACGAGGCGACCCGCGACGCCGATGACGGTGAGCTCGCGCTCAGCCGCTTCACCCTCGCCCGCGCCTTGCGGGCGGCCGACGCCAGCAGCGGCGAAGCCACGGAGCTCGCCGGCAAGGCCCTCCAGGTGCTCCGCGCCGGCGGCGACGGCTGGGCGCGTGAGGCCGACGCGATCGACGCCTGGCTCAAGGGCTAGGCGCTCTTCAAGATCCGCGCGGCGAGGGCGCCCTCGGCCACGACGGCTGTTGCTCCGTCACAGAGCGGCCCGAGAGAAAAGACATGTCCATAAAGACATGATCACACTTCAGGGTGCGGCGCGGACGTCGACGGACGCGCCCCCACGACACCGCGGGGCGCCGCCGACGTGGACTGGTCCGCGACGCCCGTCGGACACTGAGGCGCCGCGGCGGGCGATCTCCGGACGCGACAGCGCGTCACGCCTGCGACCGCGCTCCTCCGCCGCGGCGCGAGACCACGCGCAGCTCGCTAGGACAGCCTCCGTAGCTGTCGCGGCCGCGGGTCCGGGCCGCCGGTCGCTAGAAGCGGCCGATCACCCCGCCGCCGAGCGGCGCCGGACCGCCGCTCGGGGTGATCGCGAAGACGCGGCCGCGATCACGCCGACGCTTGCGCATGCCGACGTGGGCGTTGAGCTGGTCGCGGAGGAGGTAATAGACGCTGTAGACGAGGAGGGAGGTGCCGTAGCCGAGGGTGAAGGCGTAGCCGCTGTAGCGCGCCGAGGCCTGCGTCGCGGCGTCACGGTACTCGGGGTCCTCCCAGGCGGTCGCCGGGAGCTCGTTGAACGCCCCGGCCGCGAAGCTCACGCCGATCGACCCGCCGACCACGGCCGCGAGGCCGACCCCGCCCTCGATCCCCCAGACGATCGCCCGCTGGCGGCGGGTCGGCGCGAGGCCGCTGAGGAGCGCCGTGCCGACGCCGAGCGAGGCGCCGAGGAGGCCGGTGCCGACGCTGCGCAGGGTGACGGCCTGGCTGAGGAGCTCGCGGCACTGGCGGACGTCGCCGACGCAGTCGTCGTCGGTGCGGCTGAGGGCGCGGCGGTACTGGACCTGTCCGCCGGACAGGAGGCCGATGCCGACCGCGCCCATGAAGAAGGGGGAGGAGGCCGCGCGCAGGCCGATGAACGCCGGGCGGTCGCCGACCGGGACGTCGGCGCGCAGGGTGATCTCGACCTCGTTCGGGCTCGCCTCGCCGGCGACGACCTCGATGTCCGTGTCGTGATAGTCGTAGTAGCCGTCCTCGGGGATCGCGACGTTCCAGCGCCCCGGGGTCAGGAGAACGGTCTTGCGCTGGATCCCCTCGCGGCCCTCCTCGCGGTCGAGCTGGACGATCAGCGGCGGGAGGACGTCCGAGGGCCGGCCGTAGTAGTCGACCTCGACGGTGATCGCCGTGTCGCGCGGATCGGCGTCGACGACGATGTCGACCGGGATCAGCGCGGCGCTGAGGGTGTCGAGCAGGCGCTCGGCCTCGGGGTCGGCGTGGCCGTCGGCGAGCGCGGCCTCGAGGTAGGCG
>JAGQIT010001076.1 GCA_020431135.1 Myxococcales bacterium
CCTCCGGGCTCGCGTCGCGCTCCTCGCGGATCCCGACGGGCCTCCCGCCTTCGCGGAGGATCCGACCGTAGCCGACGACCTCGGCGGGCTCGAAGGTCGCCAGCGCGAGGCCAGCGGAGCTCGCCGCCGCCGCGTCGATGAGGCGCCGCAGCGTCGACGCGCGCAGCAGCGGCACGTCGCCGCTGAGGATGAGAACCGGTCCGGATTCGCCGGACAGCTCCGGAAGGGCGCAGAGGACCGCGTGGCCGGTCCCTCGCTGCTCGCGCTGCTCGGCAAAGCGCGCGCGAGGAAAGGCGTCGCGGACCGCCTCCTCGACCGCCGCCGCCTGGTGGCCGACGACGACGACGACGTCCTCGACCCCAGCGTCGCGCGCCGCCTGGATCGGGTAGTGGACCATCGGCGCCCCGGCGACGCGGTGGAGCACCTTTGCGAGATCGGAGCCCATCCGGGTCCCCTTGCCCGCCGCCAAGATCACTGCAACTGGCCTGCGCACGCGGCCACCCTACCCGCCTTCGCTGGGGACGGCGACAAAGCGGCGGGCGAGCGAGCCCGCTCCCGCGCCGCGCCGGGCCCCGCCGAGGGCCGAAGTCGCAGAGCGCGCGCCTCCCCCCGCTGCGGCGGCCGCGATATCCTCTTGGCGCTAGCGCGACCGCTGTGCCAGCCTGCCCCCAGCGCCGCCGACCCACGGCGCGACCCCATCGAGTGATCCATGACCGACCATGCTGACACCGAAACCGGTTTTCCGACCAAGGGGTCGCTCAAGCGCATCCCCTTCCCCCAGCTGATCCGGCAGATCGCTCGCGCGGAGGTCACGGGCAGCCTCTACCTCCTCAACGGGCAGACGAAGAAGGTCGTCTTCTTCCGCACGGGCAAGCCGATCTCGGTGCGCTCCAACGTCATCTCGGAGTGCCTCGGCCAGATCCTGGCGTATGAGGGGATCATCACCCAGGAGCAGAGCGACAACTCGCTCGAGGCGGTCCGGCGCACCGGCAAGAAGCAGGGCGAGCTCCTCATCGAGATGGGCCTCATCTCCGAGGGCAACCTCCGCTACGGCCTCGACGCCCAGTTCCGCAGCAAGCTCGGCGACATCTTCTCGTGGGAGGAGGGCCGCTTCCAGTTCAAGCCCGGCGGCGACGACGGCGGCGAGGTCCCGCCGAACGAGTCGAACGAGCAGCTCATCATCGCCGCGATCCAGTCGCGCTACTCAGATGAGCGGGCCCGCCACGCGCTGCGCCCCTTCGCCGGCAAGTTCCCGGTCGCCCTCCCGACCTGGTCGAACGACCCGGGGCCGCTCGGCCTGATCGCCGAGGAGGAGCACTTCCTCAAGTGCCTCGACGGCAGCCGCAGCGTCGACGAGCTCCTCAGCGGCGAGCTCGACCTGCCGGTGCCGCGGGTCACGACCCTGCTCTACGGCCTCATCGAGGCCGGCGTCGTCGACCTCAAGGGCCGCCGCCTCCTCGCCCGCCCGAAGCCGAGGGCGCCGAAGATCCAGCCGGAGAACGTCGACGACGCCGAGCTCGCCCCGGACTTCGAGCCGGCGAGCGTGATCGGCGAGTACGAGGACACGCCGCTCCCCAACCGCCTGCCGACCGCGGCCCAGTCGACGTCGCGGATGCCCGCCCTCCTCACCGAGGACGAGGAGATGTTCGCCGGCGTCGCCGCCCTCGATGAGGATGAGAGCGTCGTTCTCGACACCGCCCTCCTCAAGGCGAAGATCGGCATCACCGACGACGAGACCGACTTCAGCGACCTCGACGACGACATCGCCCAGCGCGAGGAGCCGACGACGCTCGACGGCTCGCTCCTCGATCTCGACGAGGAGAGCTTCGACGACGAGGTCGAGCTCCTCGACGAGGACGAGATGGTCGAGGTCGAGCCGCTCGAGGAGGTGGAGCCGATCGCGGCCGAGTCCGCTGATGATCTCGATCTCGGCGACATCGACGCGCTCCCGGATCTCGACGACCTCGACGACCTCGGCCTCAGCGAGCCCGAGCCCCCCCCCGCTCCGGCGCCCGAGCCCGCTCCTCCTGCGAGGGTCGACCCCGCCGAGTCCGCCGAGGCCATCCCGATCGAGGAGCTCTCGGGCCTCGAGGAGGTCTCCGCCCTCGACCTCGACGAGGTCTCCGAGCTCAGCCCCGTCGAGCTCGACGAGATCGAGGAGGTCAGCGAGATCGAGGAGCTCGACGACCTCCAGCCCCTCGACGACCTCCCGCCCCTCGAGAGCCTCGGCGA
>JAGQIT010001077.1 GCA_020431135.1 Myxococcales bacterium
GACGGCGTGGCCCGACAGGCGCGCGGCCACGGCGTGCGCGGCTCCGTCGTCGGCGAAGGCGAGCACCGTGCGTCCCATCACGAGTGGGCGTTCGACGCCGACCACGAAGGAGGCCGCGTCCGCGGCGCTCCACGGGAGGCCCGCGGTGGGCGGAAATCCCGGATCGAAGTCCTCCGGCAGCACCTCGACCCACACCTGGACGGCGGCGCCGTGCGGGCTGCGGTCCTCGAGGTAGGCGCGCAGGTCGCCGATCGAGCAGAGGTAGGCGCGCGTTCCGTCGCGGTGCACGACCTGGCCGCGCGGCGCGGGCTGTTCGCGCACGAGCATGCCGCACACGGCGCACACCTGACCGTCGATCGGTTCCGGCGCGAGCGGGCCCGCGGAGGCCGCCTCCCGCGTGGAGCGGCAAGCGACCATCGGCGCGGACGCGAGTGCGACGCCGAGGCCGGCGGCGCCGAGGAGGCCTACGCGGAGTCCGAGGACGCCGCCCCGAGCGAGCCGGCGCCCGCCGCCCCCGAGGCCGCGCCGATGTCTGTGGAGCCCGACCGTCGCGACCTCGCGGAGGGGCGCCGGCAGCGATGCAGCGACGTCTGCAGCCTGTCGACGTCGATCTGCGACCTCGAGGGGCACATCTGCGGCCTCGCCCAGCGCCACCCGGGTGAGGATCGCTACGCGCAGGTCTGCGAGCGGGCGAGCGGCGACTGCCGGGCCGCGCAGGAGGCCTGCGATGGCTGCCGCTAGATCGCCCCGGGCGCGGGCTCAAGCTGTCCGAAGGGCCATCCTCTGCGTCGGCGGCCTCGCGCTCGCGGGGGGCCTCGCGTGCAAGGCGGCGCCGCGCGACCTCGTCAGCCCGAGCGAGCAGGCCGCGCCCGCGGAGGCCGGCGGCGACGCGGCCTACGACCTCGAGGAGCAGGCGCCGGGCGACGTCGACCTCGCGGGGAGCGTCGGCGAGGCGACCCCCGAGCCGACGCGCAGGGACGACGACCTCGCCGGGGACCTCGCGACCTACGAGCGCCTCCTCGTCGAGCAGGAGCTGCGCCTGCGCAGCGCCGGGGTCGATCTCGAGGGGACGGTCGCGGTCGCGGACGCGTCGAACGCGGGCGGCGGGCGCACGAAGTCGGCTGGGGACGCGGTCGGCGGGGTGATCGTCCCGAAGGAGGACTCGCCGAAGCCGTCGACGCCCGGGAAGGCGGCGACGTCGACGTCGCCGTCGAAGAAGTCGTCGAAGGCGAAGCGGCCGAGCGCGGGGGGCTACGGCGCGGGCTCCGGCGCCGGCATGGGCCGCGCGCCCGAGGCCGAGCCGGTCGCGCCCGCGCAGGAGGATCGCTGCGCCACGATCTGCGACCTCGCGGCGGCGACGTGCGACCTCCAGGACAGGATCTGCGACCTCGCCGATCGCCACCCCGGAGAGGAGCGCTACTCGCAGGTCTGCGCCCGCGCGACCTCCGACTGCGAGCGCGCCCGCCAGGCCTGCCAAGAGTGCCCGGTGTGAGGCGACGCGGCGGTTGCGACGCGGCGGGCGTCAGGGGTTGGTCAGCGACCGTCGACGCCGTATGGTGGGCGCGGCGAAGAGGAAGAGGAACGCACCGATGAAGAAGCTCGTGATCACCGTCGTCGCCCTCGCCGCGCTCGGCGTCGCCGGGGCGCTCGTCTACACCCAGTACGCCTCGCCGACCGCACGCATGTGCCAGAAGATCGAGGAGCAGTGCGGCGCCGACGTGCTCCCGGCGGAGGGCTGCCGCGAGTCATTCGCCTCGGCGAGCGCGAGCGAGCTCGACGACCTCACGCGCTGCGTCGAGCCGAGCGGGAGCTGCCTCGAGTCGCTCGGCTGCATCTCCGGCAGCGCCCTGCGCAACCTCGGCCGCGGCTTCGCCCGCGGGGTCGTCGGACCGTAGTCGACGGCGCCTGCTAGCGCCACCAGGTGACGCTCCAGCGCGGATCCGTCGAGGCCGCCCGAGTCGAGCACCTCTTCATGGCGACAGCCGCGGCTCTCCGCGTAGTCGGCGAGGAGCGAGGCGTGGTGCGCTCGCTTGGTCGGCCGCTTCACTGCGGGCCGAGTGTCGACGCGCAGGAGCACAGGCTCGTCACCTCCCGCGCGCGGCGCTGCTAGAGTGCGGCATGTCTGAGCGCTCGCCCGCGTCCAAGCAGCTCGTCCGCGCCGCCGACCTCGGCGCCGACGACGAGCTCCACGTCCGTCACCCGCGCAACCCCGCGTCCGACATCTACATGACCCGGCTCAGCGATCGCGCCGGCCTCTCGCACCTCGGGATCTCGCGCGCTCGCGTGCCGCCGGGCAAGGAGAGCTTCATCCTCCACGCGCATACGATCCAGGAGGAGTGGGTCTACGTGCTCGAGGGCCGCGGCGAGGTCGAGATCGGCGACGAGACCCTGGCGATCGGCGCGGGCGACTTCGTCGGCTTCCCGCCGGGCGGCGCCCCGCACCTCATCCGCAACACCTCCGACGCCGAGCTCGTCTTCCTGCAGGGCGGCGACCGCCGGCCGGGCGATCGCGGGGTCTTCCCGTCGATCGGCAAGATCGGCTTCGAGCAGGGCGACGGGACGATGGCGCTGATCGACGCGGCGGCCGTCGAGGCGCTCCCCTTCACGGCCTGGATCGCCGACGACTAGCGCGCCTCGGGCGAGGCGAACGCTGTCCTCGATCAGGGGCGCGCGAGCGCCCCTGGCGGTGAACCTGGCGTCCGCGCCAGCTGCTACCATCCGGCATGCTCCGCCGGCTCGCCGCCCCCCTCTCCGTCGCCGCCGCGCTCCTCGTCGGCGGCGCGCTGACGCTGACGCCGCGCCCGAGCGCCGCCTTCTGCGGCTTCTACGTCGCCGGCGCCGACGCGCACCTCTACAACAACGCGACGTCGGTGGTCCTGATGCGCTCGGGCAAGCGCACGGTGCTGTCGATGCAAAACGACTACCAGGGGCCGCCGGAGGACTTCGCCCTGGTGATCCCGGTGCCGGTGATCCTCAAGGAGGCCGACGTCAAGGTGCTCCGCCGCGAGCTCTTCAAGCGCGTCGAGACCCTCGCCGCGCCGCGCCTCGTCGAGTACTGGGAGCAGGACCCGTGCATGCAGGAGGGGACGATCGGCCTCGGCAACACCGGCCTCATCGGCCGCGGAGGCGGCGGCGGCACGGGCTCGGGCTACGGCCGCGGCGCCGCGCCGGTCGTCGTCGTCGAGGCCGAGTTCGCGGTCGGCGAGTACGAGATCGTCATCCTCTCGGCGACCGAGTCGAACGGCCTCGACAGCTGGCTGCGCACCAACGGCTACCGGATCCCGGCGGGGGCCGAGCCGCTGCTGCGGCCCTACGTCACCCAGGGGATGAAGTTCTTCGTCGCCAAGGTCAACCCGAAGAAGGTGAAGTTCGACAAGCAGGGGCGGGCCGAGCTGTCGCCGCTGCGCTTCCACTACGACAGCGACGAGTTCGCGCTGCCGATCCGCCTCGGCCTGATCAACGCGCCCGATCCGAAGGCCGGCGGCAAGCAGGATCTGCTGGTCCACGTCCTCGCGCCGCACCAGCGCTACGAGGTCGCCAACTACCTGAACGTGACGATCCCGACGAACCTCGACGTCGACGACGCGGTCCGCGAGCGCTTCGGTGAGTTCTACGTCTCGCTCTTCGATCACACCCTCGGCCAGAACCCCGGCGCCGTGGTCACCGAGTACGCGTGGGGGGCGACGAACTGCGACCCCTGCCCGGGGCCGGACGCGGCCCTGACCGAGAAGGAGCTCGCGGAGCTCGGCGCGGACGTGATCGACGGCCAGGGCGCGAGCGCGAGCGCGGCGGCGCCGACGCGGATGACCCCGGTGGTCCGCCAGGGCAAGGCGCAGGTCAAGGGGCCGCTCAGCCCCGATATCATCCGCCGGATCGTCCGCGCGCACATCAACGAGATCCGCCGGTGCTACGCGCTCGGCCTCGTCAAGGATCCGAAGCTCGCCGGCGAGGTCGAGCTTCACTTCGAGATCGACGCCGAGGGCCGGGTGCGCGAGGCGACGCTCGGGCGCTCGACGGTGACGGACGAGGGGGTCGGCAGGTGCAGCGTCGCGGCGCTCAAGCGCTGGAAGTTCCCGAAACCACAGGGCGGCGCGAAGGTCGAGGTCCAGTACCCGCTGCATCTCCAGGGACAGGTCGCCGCGAGCGGCTCGTTCGGCGGCTTCGGCGGCTTCGGCGGGAGCCCCAGCCCCTACGTGCTCACCCGCCTGCACGCCCGCTACGACGC
>JAGQIT010000086.1 GCA_020431135.1 Myxococcales bacterium
TCTCGCCGAGGGACGCGTTCTTGCCCCCGACGCGGGCGACGTCGCTCGCCCGGAGGTCGTCGAACCAGGCGATCAGGGGCGCAGAGGGGGCGGAGGTGCGCGTGGCTTCGCTCATCGCCGCGACGCTAACAGGGGGCAGGGGTCCGCGTCGTCGCAAGGTTTGCGAGCCCTCGCGGCCCTCGCAGCGCGCGTCGCTCGCCCTCGCGGCTCGACAGGGCCGATCTGTGCTCGCCGCGTGAACCTGGGCAGCGGCGCTCCGCCGATGGGCGCGCCTGGGAGGACAGACGGAGCCTAGCGACAGGAGCCGCGGACCGCGAGCCGGGGCGCGGCCCTTGCCCTGCGCTCCGGGCCGTCGGCGATAATCCCTGCGGAGGCGCGATGAGAACCACCGAGACGATCCGACCTGACCGCGGCGCGAGCCGACCCGACCGCAGCCGCGGGCACCTGGGCGCGAGTCCGGCGCTGCTCCTCGCCCTCGGCCTCGCCTGCGCCGGCGACGACGGCGACACGAGCAGCGACAGCGCGACGGCGGCGACCGCCAGCGCGTCGACGACCGCGACCTCGCAGACGAGCGGCGGGACGACCGAGTCGACCGCCGGCGACGCCTCGACGTCCGCGGGGACGAGCGACGGCACCGGCACGAGCGCGGGCACAGAGGCGACGACCGGCACGACCGGCGCCCCGTCGACGACGAGCGCGAGCAGCTCGGGCGGCGAGACGACGACGACCGGCGGCGGCAGCAGCGATCTCGGGGCGCTCGTCGACGCGGACCTCTGGGACGAGCTCTTCCCCAACCGCAACGAGCTCTTCACCTACGGCGCGCTGATCGACGCGGCCGCCGAGTTCCCGGCCTTCGCGGCGACCGGCGACGACGCGACCCGGCGGCGCGAGCTCGCGGCCTTCCTCGCCAACATCGGCCACGAGACCACGGGCGGCTGGCCGGAGGCCCCCGGAGGCCCCTACGCCTGGGGGCTCTACTTCAAGGAGGAGGTCGGCTGCGAGATGGGCGACTGCGTCGGCTACTGCGATCCGAACAACGCGATGTACCCGTGCGCGCCTGGGGTCACCTACCACGGCCGCGGGCCGATGCAGCTGTCGTGGAATTACAACTACGGCCAGGCCGGCGACGCCCTCGGCGAGCCGCTCCTCGCCGACCCCGGGCTCGTCGCCAGCGACGGCGTCATCTCGTTCCGCACGGCGCTGTGGTTTTGGATGACCCCGCAGGCGCCGAAGCCCTCGGCCCACGAGGTGATGACCGCCGCCTGGGAGCCGACCGCCGACGACGTCGCCAAGGGCCGCCTCCCGGGCTTCGGCATGACGATCAACATCATCAACGGCGGCCTCGAGTGCGGGATGCCGACGCCGCCGCAGGTCGAGGATCGCCTCGGCTTCTACGCGCGGATGACCGAGCTCCTCGGGACGGACGGCGGCGACAACCAGACCTGCGAGACGATGCAGCCCTACGGCTGACGTGACGAGGGCGACCGCGGGATCCCGCGGCCGCCCTCGCGGCGCTGCGCCCTGCGGGCGCTAGGCGTTGTGGTGGTTCGCGTCGTCGTCGGCGTCGGCCTCGTCGGCGGGCGTCTCGTCGTCGTCGGCGGTCTCGTCACCCGCGTCGGCGTCGGCCTCGTCGTCGTCGGCCTCAGCCTCGTCGGGCTCACCTGCGTCGGCGCTGACGAGGTCAGCCTCGACCTGGGCGGCGATGTCGTCGTCGTCGTCGTCGCCCGCGTCGACGTCGGCCTGAGCGACCTCTTCGGCGTCGTCGATCTCCTCGAGTGCCTCGACCTCCTCGACCTCCTCGACCTCCTCGACGACCTCAGCCTTGGCGGGCGCCGGCTTGGCCGGCGCGGCGCCGCGCTGGAGGGCCATGAAGATCGCCCCCTGCGGGTCCTGGAGGAGCGCGCAGCGGCCGACGTAGGGGAGGTCCATCGGCGCCATCAGCATCGCGCCGCCGTGGCTCTCAGCGCGGGCGACCGCGGCCTCGAGATCCTCGGTCTGGAAGTAGGGCATCCACGCGGGGGGCATCTGCCCCCACTCCGGGCGGATCTGCATCGCCCCCGCGGCGACGGCCTTGCCGATGCCGAACATCACGTAGGGCTCGCCGCCGGGGCCCTTGAGCGGCTTGAGCTCGTAGCCGAAGAGGTCGGCGTAGAACTTCGGGCCGACCTCGAGGTCGCGGCTGTAGAGCTCGAACCAGCACAGCGCGCCGGGCTCGTTGAGGAGCTGCGAGCCGATCTCCCCCTCAGCCTGGTAGAGGGTGAAGGTCGCCCCCTCGGGGTCCTGGAGCACCGCCATGCGGGCGACGCCCGGCATGTCGAAGGGCGGGGCGATGACAGTCGCGCCGAGCTCGGCCGCGCGGGCGCACTGCTCGTCGACCGCCTTGGTGGCGAGGAAGCTCTCCCAATGCGCGGGGACGCCGTTGTCGCGGAGCTCCGCCTCCATCTCGTAGGTCGCGGCGACGGTCTTGCCGTCCTTCAAGAACAGGACATAGCGGCCGAAGCCCTCGGGGGTCTCGGCGTCGACGGCCCTCCAGTTGAACAGCTCGCTGTAGAAGGCGATCGCGTGATCGAGATCGGTGGTCGGGAGGTCTGCCCAGCAGAAGGTCCCGGAACGATGTGCACGAACTTCAGGCATAGTGACTCCAGCGGGTCCGCGCGGTGGCGGGCGCTTCGCTCGCATGCGACCGGGGCGCGGACGCGCGGAGGATAGCTCGGATGTGCGCGGGATCTCTAGCGGGAGCGCGCCGCCACGCCGCCCTAGGGCTCACTTCGTGCGCGCACGCGCGCGTCGGTGGGGACGTCGGCTGGCGCCGCGGTCAGCCTGGCCGTTCGCGCCCTGAGCCGCGCTGACGCCGTTCGTGGGGGCCTCCGAACGCGTGTGCGCAGCCCTGATCGCGGTGAGTGTTCTCCCGTCGGCGGTCGTCGCTATCGCGCTCGGCGAGCGGCCAAGGGGGGGGCGTGGTGGTAGGGTGGCCCCACGCTCGGGGCCGCGGAAAACGCGCACATCGCGGGGCGTCGGGCGTGCTTCGGAGGACGAGGACGATGACCGCTCTGACCGAGAACCCCCACGTACTCAGCTGGGTCGCCGAGAAGGCCAAGCTCTGCCAGCCCGCTCGGATCCACTGGTGCGACGGCTCCGAGGAGGAGCGCGACGCCCTGACCAAGCAGGCGGTGGACGCTGGGATCCTGATCCCGCTCAACCAGGAGAAGCTCCCCGGCTGCTACCTCCACCGCTCGGATCCGAAGGACGTCGCCCGCGTCGAGGGGCGGACGTACATCTGCACGCCGACGCGCGAGGAGGCCGGCCCGACCAACAACTGGATGGCGCCGGACGAGGCCTACGCCAAGCTCGAGGGGCTCTACGAGGGCTCGATGAAGGGGCGGACGATGTACGTCATCCCCTACGTCATGGGCCCGCTCGGCTCGCCGTCGTCGAAGGTCGGCGTCGAGCTGACCGACTCGATCTACGTCGCCCTGAGCATGCGGGTGATGACCCGCATGGGCGCCAAGGCGCTCGAGATGCTCGGCGACAGCGACGACTTCAACCGCGGGCTCCATGCGATGCTCGATATCGACCCCGCGAACCGCTACATCTGCCACTTCCCCGAGGACAACACGATCATGTCGTGCTCGTCGAACTACGGCGGCAACGTCCTCCTCGGCAAGAAGTGCCTGGCCCTGCGGATCGGCTCGTACCTCGGGCGCAAGGAGAGCTGGCTCGCCGAGCACATGCTGAT
>JAGQIT010001078.1 GCA_020431135.1 Myxococcales bacterium
GACGGCCTGGCTGTAGGGGCCGATCGCCGCGGGGGCGTCGGGCGTTGCGATGATCTGCCGCTGGAAGGTGGAAGTGCTCATCGGGCTCTCCTCGGCGCCGGCGAGGTCCCAGCGCCGGCCGCAGACTACCACCGCGGGGCCCGGCCCGCGGGCGCCGGCGTCGACCTCCACAGAGGCCGACCGCCGCCCCCGCCGCGAGCCCCGGCGCTCAGCCGCCGAGGAGCGGGCAGTCGACCTCACGCAGCTCCGAGAGCAGGCAGGTCGCGGTGATCTGCGAGCCCGCCGGCGCGGCGCCCTTGCGGTAGATCTCGAACTCGAGGTTGTAGCCGAGGTCCTTGCAGTAGTCGGAGAGGTCGTCGTCGGTCTCCGTCGTGAACCCCTCGTCGTCGACGAGGGCGACGTAGCAGACCGAGGCGCCGTCAGCCGGGACCCAAGCGCCGCCCTCCTTCACGCACTCGGCGATCGGCGTGCTGTCGCCGGTGGTCGGGTTCTCCTCGACGAGGGTGCACTCCTGGTCGAGGATCGGCGTCGTCGTGTCCGCGTCCTGGACGCACTGCGGCATGCAGGCGGGCTTGATCTGATCGCGGATCTTGTCCGCGATCGCCCCGAGGGCCGCCGAGTAGTTGTCCTGGCAGATCGAGAACATGTTGCGCTCGTCGCCGACCTCGAAGTCCTCGGCGAACTCGCGCAGGCGCACCGGCGGCGCCGCCTCGCCCTCGCCGAGGGTGCAGCCTGGGGCGATCCCGTAGTCGTCGAGGTAGAGCTGATCGGCGACCGCGGAGTAGGTGATGTCGGCGTCGCCGTTGGCGTAGCCGACCGGGACCCCGCCGATCACCGCGACGAGGACGTCCTGGCCCGCGTCGAGCTCGCGCTTGGCGTCCTCGACCCCCTGGAGGAAGTCGGTGTAGCGGCCCACCGGGTAGAGCACTGCGTCGTCGTCGCTCGCCCCGGGGTTGCCCGACTCGTCGTAGTTCTCGGCGTAGCAGTTCTCGTAGCTCGGGTCGCCGCTGCCGGTGCAGGCGACGCCGGCGCGCATGCACACGGCGCTCGTCGGCGCGACGTCGTCGGGGCTGTTCCAGAAGGTCTTGTTGTCGATGAAGACGCTCTCGTGGGCCTCGTTGAGCGAGCAGTCGAGCTCGTCGGTGAGGAAGACGACGCTGAGGATCGCCTTGTCGCGGAGGAAGCCGTAGTTGGGGTCGCCGTTGACCTCGGAGCGGCTGAGCGCCTGGTACATGCTCTCGAGGTGCGACTCGTAGCCGCAGCCGGCGACGCCCTGCGGGCCGAAGCACTGGAAGGCCTCGAGGGTCGAGACGCCGTCCGGGAGGTTGGTCTGGCCCTCGATGTTCTCGAGCCACGGGCGCGGCTTGGCGTCGCTGTCGAGCTCGGTCGTCGTCGGCCGGATCGCCAGCTCGGCGTCGGTCTTCGAGCAGAAGTCCTCACAGGCGTAGCTCGCGTCGAGGGGCGGCTCGACGCCGTTGTAGACGAAGTCGCCGTCGCCCACGCGATCGACGCACGACGACAGGAGGAGCGCGCCGTTGCTCGGCGTCGTCAGGTTGCCGCAGCGCGGGTTGCCCATGTCGGTGGTCGTGATGCCGATCCGGTAGTTAGCCTTGACGTCGTCCTCCTCGAGAACGCCGATGAACGAGCCGAAGTTCGCCGACAGCAGCGCCTGCTCCTCGGCCATCGATCCCGAGTCGTCGATCACGAAGAGGATGTCGACGTCCTTGTTGATCGCGAGCTGGATGCCCGACTGGTCGACCTGGGTCTTGTCGTACTCGACCAGCTTGAGCGGGTGATCGAGGCAGCCGAGGAGCTGCGGCAGCGCGACCGCGGCACCGGCGAGGAGAGCGAGGCGAGAGAAGAGGGCGACGTGCGACATAGGGACCTCCGACGTGGGCGTCCTGTGGTTCTTGCAACCTCGCCTCCTCCGGACAAAAGCAAGGATCTCAACGCGTTGCGGCGGCCACTCGCGCTATCGCTCGCCAACGCGGTTGTCCGCAGCACCGGCGATCGCCAACGCCGTTGCCAGCTCCAGAGCCTGCCGCGCGGCTTTCGCTGGGGTGAATCGAGCGCCCGTCGTTATCATGGGCGCGGATGGCCGCGCCTCCCGGCTACACGATCGGCGACACCCTCCATCAGGGGAGCCGTTCGACCGTCTACCGCGCGACGCGTCACCGCGACGGCCGCGCGGTGATCCTCAAGGTCGCCCGCGAGTCGCCGCCGAGCCCCGCCACCCTCGCCGACTTCCGCCGCGAGCACCGGCTGAGCGCCGCCCTCGACGGCGAGCACCTCACGCGGGTGCACACGATCATCGAGAACGAGGCGCTCGTCGCCCTCGTCCTCGACGACTTCGCCGGCAGCCCGCTCTCCGAGCTCGAGGCGCCGCTCCCCCTGCCCCGCTTCTTCGAGATCGCCCACTGCCTCGTCGCCGCCGTCGCCGAGCTCCACAGCCAGCAGGTGATCCACTGCGACATCAAGCCGGCGAACGCGATCGTCGAGCCGACGGAGCGCCGCGTGAAGCTGACGGACTTCTCGCTGGCCATGACCTTCGAGGAGGCGGCCCTGCGCCCGCCGAGCCTCGCCGGGACCCTCGCCTACATCGCCCCCGAGCAGACCGGACGGATCGCCCGCGGCGTCGATCACCGCAGCGACCTCTACGCGCTCGGCGTGACCTTCTACGAGCTCCTGGCCGGGCGCCGCCCCTTCGCCGACGCCGATCCGGCGGAGCTGATCCACGCCCACCTCGCGCAGCGCCCGGAGTCCCTCGAGGCGCGCGGGATCCCGGGGCCGCTGGCGGCGATCGTCGACAAGCTCCTGGCCAAGGATCCCGACGACCGCTACCAGAGCGCCTTCAGCCTGCGCCGCGATCTCGAGCGCGCGCGCGAGGATCCGGCGGCGCCGACGGTCATCGGCGCCGACGACCGCTCGGCGCGCCTCGATCTGCAGCCGCGGATCTACGGGCGCGCGTCGCAGCTCGGCGAGCTCCTCGGGGCGATCGAGCCGGCGCCAGAGCGCGCCGAGCTCCGCCTCATCCGCGGGCGCCAGGGCCTCGGGCGGACGAGCCTCCTCGACGCCTTCGCCGAGCGCCTCGCCAAGAAGGTCGAGGCGCGCCTCGCGGCCGCCCTCGAGGGCTTGCCCCGCGGTGGGGAGGTCCTCCGGGTCTTCGCCGAGCACCGCGACCTCCCGCTCGCGCAGCGCCTCGAGGTGATCGAGCGGCACGTGAGCCCCAAGAAGAAGGACCCGGAGCAGCTGGCGCTCGGGCAGCTCGGCCTGGATCTCGGCCCGGGGTCCGGAGGATGAGGCGAGAAGGACCGCTTCTCCCTCTCCATCCGCCACGCCGTCGAGCGGGTCGCCGCGGAGGGCAAGAAGCTGGGCTTCGACGTTGTCGGCGCCTGGAGCGAGATCCTGACCGACCTCCCCGCGCTCACCGCCGCGCTCGACAAGCGCAACGACGGAGCCCTCTCGGAGACGGAGCTGCGCTCCGCCCACCGCTGGTGCACCGAGCACTCCACCCTGGTGGCCTTCGACGCCGAGGAGAGAGCCCAGAAGGCCCGCGACCAGGGCCCCAAGGAGAGGCCGCAGCGCAGAGAGCGGGAGGAGCGCAAGGAGCGCAAGGACCAGCGAGGCCGGGACGAGGGCCGGGACGGGCACCCCGAGGACCACATCGTCGGCATCGACGGAGTGGAGGAGAAGGCGGTCGCCCGCCTCGACGTCGAGGACGACGCCCTCCTACTCCGCCTCGCGCAGCGCCTGCGCGGGCCGCTGACCCGCAGCCGCGGCCGAGAGGCCCTGGTCTACGACCACATCCTGATCGACGAGGCCCAGGACACCAACCCGGACCAGTGGGACGTGGTGAAGGCGCTGACCGAGGAGTTCTTCGCCGGCGAAGGCGCGAGCGAGGTGCTGCGCACGCTGTTCGTCGTGGGCGACGAGAAGCAGTCGATCTTCA
>JAGQIT010001079.1 GCA_020431135.1 Myxococcales bacterium
CTGGAGGCCGAAGCGGGCGTAGCGGAGGTCGATCGCCCCGAGGGGGCTCTCGCCGACGACGCTCGCGTTCTCGAGGGCGACCGGCGGGCAGAACTCGAGATCGTAGTTCTCGGGCCAGTACCAGGAGCAGGGGTCCATGCCGGTGGTCTCGTCGACGCCGGTCGAGCCGGCCCCGGTGCTCGATCCTCCACCCGAGCTCGTGTCGCCGCCACTGCTCGTGTCGCCGCCGCTCGATCCCGACGACGACGTGGTCCCCTCGCCCGTCGTCGTCGTCGACGAGGCCTCGCCCTGCCCCTTCGACGGGCCGCAGGCGAGCGCGAGCGCGACCGTGAACCCGAACGCGGACATGGGAGCGAGCGCGAGCCCGCGGGGACGCGCTCGTGAACGATGATCGACAGGCATCGGCGGTGAGACACCGGCGCGCCCGACCCTTCCGGATCGGCGAGGCCGAAGATCGGCGCGTCGATTCCTCCGGGCGAGCGAGCGCGCACGCGTGGTAGATCGACGCGGTGAGCGAGCCCGAGATCACCCGCCAGCACCTCGAGGCCTTCCTCGAGATCTGCGAGCGGCGGTCGATCCAGGCCGCGGCCCGGGCCTCGGGGCGCTCGCGGGCGACCTACGGCCGCTACCTCGCCGAGCTCGAGGCCTTCTTCGGCGAGAGCGAGCTCCTGCGCCGATCGCCGGGGCAGCGCAGCGGCGTGCCGACCCCCGCTGGAGAGGAGCTCGCCCAGCGCGCGCGCCTCCTCCTCCAGCACTGGGATCAGTGGCTCGTGTCGACCGCCGACGCGCTCCAACAGCGCCGCCGTGCCGTCCGCGTCGGCGCCCTCCCGGGGACCCTCGACCTGATCTCCGACCTCCTCGCGGAGCTCCGCGCCGGCGATCCCGACCTCCCGCTCTACGTCGTCGAGTGCCTCGATGACGAGCTGGCGAAGGCGGTCGCCCGCGGCGACGTCGACCTCGGCTTCGGCACCCTCGATCCCGCCGGCGTCCCGCCGCGCCTTCGCTTCCACGATCTCGGCGAGCTCCCCTGGGTCGTCATCGTCCCGAGCGCCGAGGCCCCGCGCTGGCCGGCGCACCTCAGCCTCGTCGATCTCGACGGCGCGCCGATGGTCGTCACCCGCGGCGGCCCCGCCCGCGCCGCCCTCGCCCGCGCCTTCGCCGAGCACCCGGAGGGGCCGCTGCATCTCCAACGCGCGGTCGAGGTCGGGTCGACGCCGCGGGTCGTTGAGGCGGTCGCGCGCGGCTTCGGGGTCGCCGTCGTCTCCCGCTTCCGCGCGGCCTTCCTCCCCGCCGGCGTCGAGCTGCGCGCCCTCGAGGGCGGCCCGCCGGTCCTCCGCGCCGGCGCCTTCTCGAGGCGCGGAGACACCCTCAGCGGCGCCGGCGCGGAGCTCCTCGAGCGCGCCCGTCGGCGCTTCGCCGAGGTCTCGACCCAGGGGCTCAGCGCGGAGCGAGCCGGCTAGCAGCCCGCCGCGCATCCGCGGTTCGCGGCGCTGCGCGTGTGTGTGGCCTCAAGAGCACGCGGCTGGGGGGCGCGCCCCTCGCTGCACGATCCTGACGGCGCGTGACCCTGCGTCGGCGGGTCCTTCGTGAGCAGACGCCGTTCGCCGCGGACAATCACGGGTGGGGACGTCTACTGAACGTCGGTTAGGCTCGCATGCCCAAGGCGCGCAACGACGCGCAACGACCACCACGTCATCTCTCAGAGCACGAGCCACCTATGGGACGCACACTCATCCTCCTCTACGGAATCGCCTGCTACGTCGGCTTCCTCGCCGTCTTCCTCTATTTGATCGGCTTCGTCTGGGGGATGGGCGTCCCCAAGGGGATCAACGACGGCGCGGTCGGGCCCTTCGCCTCGTCGCTGTTCATCGACCTCTTCCTCGTCGCCCTCTTCGGGATCCAGCACTCGGTCATGGCGCGCCCCGGCTTCAAGCGGCTGTGGACCGCGATCGTCCCGCCCTCGGCTGAACGCAGCACCTTCGTCCTCCTCGCGTCGCTCTGCCTCGTCGCCCTCTACGCCTACTGGCAGCCGCTCACCGCCACGATCTGGGACTTCCGCGGCGAGGGCCTCGGCGACCTCCTCTTCGGCGCCTCGGTCTTCGGCTGGGTGCTCGTCCTCGTGTCGACCTTCGTCATCGATCACTTCTCGCTCTTCGGCCTCAAGCAGGTCATCTACGGCTTCGTCAACCGCGAGCTGCCGGCGCCGCACTTCGTCATCCGCGGCCCCTACCACCTCAGCCGCCACCCGCTGATGCTCGGCTTCCTGATCGCCTTCTGGGCGACCCCGTGGATGACCGTCGGCCACCTCGTCTTCGCCGGGGCGATGACCCTGTACATCCGCGTCGCCCTCCACTACGAGGAGAAGGATCTGCGCGAGGCCCACGGCCCCGACTACGAGAGCTACCAGCAGCGGACGTCGATGCTCCTGCCCTTCCGCCTCTTTCGCTAGACCCGATCACTCGGGACATGTCCTCGAGGCCACCACTCCTGTGGTGGCCTCGTCGCGTTTGTGACGGCGAACGCCAAGCCGCCTGCGGGCGCCGACGGCCTTACGCCGAGGCTTCCGCCCGCCGGACGCCGCCGAGCCAGCGGCGGAGCTCGTCGAGGAGCGCCTCCGGCGACGCGTTGGTCTTGCCGAGCACCTCCTCCGCCTCGTTGGCGAGGAAGCGGCGCTCCTCCGCGGTCAGATCCTTGCCCGTGAGCACGACCACCGGGATCCCCTGCGCCGGGCTCGCGCGCAGGCGCTCGAGGAAGCGGAAGCCGTCGCAGCGCGGCATGATGAGATCGAGGAGGATGACGTCCGGGCGCTCCTTGGCGAGGCAATCGAAGCCGTCGAGGCCGTCGCAGGCCTCGTTGACCACCCAGCCGTCGCGCTCGAGGTAGCCGCGGGCGAGGCCGCGGGCGTTGGCGTCGTCGTCGATCACGAGGACCTTGGGCGGCCGCTCGCCGTCGCGGTGGCGGCCGAGCACGTCGATCAGGCGCTCGCGCTCGATCGGCTTGAGGAGGAAGTCCGCGGCCCCGAGGCGGAGCCCCCGCTGCTGGTCGTCGGTGATCGACAGCATGATCACGGGGATGTCGGCGAGGATCGGGCTGGCCTTGAGGGCAGCGAGGACCTCCCAGCCGTCGGCCTCCGGCATCAGGACGTCGAGGGTGATCGCCGTCGGCCGCACCGCCCGCGCGAGGGCGATCGAGCTCGCCGGGCTGCTGGCGGCGATCACGTCCCAGCCCTCGCGGGTCAGGAAGCGGATCATCATGTCGAGCACCGCCGGGTCGTCGTCGATGACGAGCACCGTGTCGCGCTGGCTCGGGCCGCCGAGGACGCCGCTCGTCGCCCGCGCCCGCTCGACGCGCTCGCGGGCGACGGGCGGCGGCGCGTCGACCTTGGCGTCGGCCTCCGGCTCGAGCGCGGGCTCCGGCTCCGGCGAACGATCGCGCGCCCGCGCGACCGCCTGGACCGCGACGTCGACCTCGAGGTTGTCGGGGCTGCGCTCCGGCGCCCGCACGGGGAGGCGCACGGTGAAGGTCGAGCCCGCGCCGAGCTCCGACTCGAGCGAGAGCTCGCCGCCCATCAGGCGACAGAAGCGGCGCGAGAGCGCGAGGCCGAGGCCGGTGCCGCCGAACTCCCGCGCCGTCGTCGGGTCGGCCTGGGCGAAGTCCTCGAAGAGCTGCTCTTGGTTCTCGTCGGCGATGCCGATGCCGGTGTCGCGGACGGCGATCTCGATGACGTCGCTCGGCGCCGCCGGGACGCGCTCGACGACGACCGCGACCTCGCCGTTGTGCGTGAACTTGCCGGCGTTGCTCAGGAGGTTGAGGAGCACCTGGCGGATCTTCAGGAGGTCCGAGTGCATCTGGCCGACGTCGCGCGGGCAGGCGACCGCGACGCGGTTGTTGTTCTTGGCCAGGAGCGGCCCCGCCGTCGCCATCACCCCGTCGATCATCGCCTGGACGTTGAACGACTCGGCCCACAGCTCCATCTTCCCGGCCTCGATCTTCGACAGATCGAGGATGTTGTTGATCAGCGCCAGGAGGTGCGAGCCCGAGTGGAGGATCTTGCGGAGGTCGTCGGCGACCTCGCGGGCCATCGACAGCTCCGAGTCCTCGAGGATCATCTCGCTGTAGCCGATGAT
>JAGQIT010001080.1 GCA_020431135.1 Myxococcales bacterium
CCCTCGCCGGTGCGCATCTCGGCGATCATCCCGCGGTGCATGGCGATGCCGCCGATCATCTGGACGTCGTAGTGACGCATCCCGAGGGTCCGCCGGCCGGCCTCGCGAACCGTGGCGAAGGCCTCAGGGAGGATGTCGTCGAGCGGCTCGCCGTTGCTCAGGCGCTCGCGGAAGCGCGCCGTCTGCCCCTTGAGGTCGGCGTCGCTGAGCTTCTTGAGGCTCTCCTCGAGGCCGCCGATGCGGTTGACGAGCGGGCGCATCCGCTTCATCTGGCGGTCGTGCTTGGAGCCGAAGACTTTCTTGAGGAAGGACTGGAACATGTCGGGGTGCCGCCGGGCCCGGCCGATGGGCGGGGCCCGGGCCGAGCAAGGGTACGTGGGGGGCATGGGGCTGTCCACGCGGCCCCAAGGCGACCCCGGAGCGGGGCGCAGGTGGCGGAATAACACTCCCCGCCGACGATCTGACCCCCCGCCAGCGGCCGCCGTCGTGAGCCTGGCCGGCGAGCGGAAAATACGCGGTCGGGTCGCCAGCGTCGGGGGAGCCTGATAGGTTGCGCCGATGGCCGCCGCCCCGCCGCACGCCGCCCTCCCCCTTCGCAGGCGCCACCCCAGCGCCGCCGCGGCGCCGGCGAGAGCTGCGGAGAGGGCGCAAGCGCACCCGCCCCCGGAGGCCGCGCCGTGACCGAGGTCCTGCGCCCGCCCGCGCTGCGCCGCGGCGCCAAGATCCACATCGCGGCGCCCTCGGGTCCGGTCCCCCGCGACCGCTTCGAGCCCGGCCTGCGCCGCCTCAAGGCCTGCCTCCCCGACGCGGAGATCGACCTCGCCGACAACCTCTGGGCGGAGGACGGCTACCTCGCGGGCGACGACCGGACCCGCCTGCGCGCCCTCCAGGCCGCGCTCGCCGACCCGTCGATCGACGCGATCATCGCCGCCCGCGGCGGCTACGGCCTCACCCGCCTCCTCGGCCTCCTCGACCCCGGCGCCCTCCGGCGGGCGCCGAAGATCCTCGTCGGCTTCTCCGACATCACCGCGCTGCTGTGCTGGTCGCTCGCCCGCGCCGGCGTCGCGTCGATCCACGGCCCGGTGATCACGCAGCTCGGCGGCCTCGACGACGACGACCTCGATCGACTCCTCGAGCTCCTCCGCGGCGACGACCCGGGGGCGCTCGTCGCCGAGGAGGGGGCTGTGCTCCACGGCGGCCGCGTCGAGGGGCGGCTCGTCGCCGGCAACCTCGAGGTGCTGCGCTCCCTCCTCGGGACCAGCGCGTTCCCCGACCTCCGCGGATCGATCCTCGCCCTCGAGGAGATCGGCGAGCGCCCCTATCGGATCGATCGGGCGCTCACCCAGCTCCTCAGCGCCGGGGCCCTCCGCGGCGTCCGCGGGATCGCCTTCGGTCAGCTCATCGGCTGCACCGAGCCCGAGACCGGCGCCCCGAACAGCCCGAGCGCCCACGCGGTGGTCCTCGAGCGCCTGCGGATCCTCGGGATCCCGGTGGTCACCGGCTTCACCTTCGGCCACGACTTCCAGCGCAACGCGGCGCTCCCGGTCGGCACGATGGTCGAGCTCTTGGCCGACGACGCGGCGCTCTACTTCCTCGAGCCCGCGACCGAAGCACGGGCGACGCACTGACGACGCGAGGAGGTCCTCATCACCACGCCAACGGCGCTCTGCGTCGGTCCTGGGCTGGTTCCCCGTCGACGCATCTGCGCCTGCGTGCGATGATCGAACCGCGGTACAGCGCGGGCAGGCCGACGCGGCGGGCCGGCGCACATGACTAGGAGAAATAAATGTACAGAGCGATGATCTTCACCTTCTCTAGCGCCCTCGCCCTCGCCCTCGCCGGCTGCAGCGGCGACGACTCGGCGGTCTCCGGCAGCTCGGCCTCGGGCTCGGGCACAGACAGCGACACCAGCTCCTCCTCGGGCAGCGACTCGACGACCGCGTCGTCGGCGAGCGGCACGACCACCACGACCAGCGCCGGCTCCGACAGCCAGGGCAACACCTCGTCCGGCGGCATGGCCTGCGTCCCTGGCCAGAGCGTCGGCTGCACCTGCAACAACGGCGAGATGGGCGCGCAGGTCTGCGCCGACGACGGCAACAGCTTCCTCCCCTGCGAGTGCGCCAACCCGACGACGTCGACGACGGACCCGACGACCACCACCGACCCGACGACCACCACCGACCCGACGACCACCACCGACCCGACGACCACCACCACCGATCCGACGACCACCGGCGGCATGACGACCACCGGCGGCGACATGCTGCCCTATGGGCCATGTCCGAACGGCGAGGACTCCGAGTGCCTCGACGGCGAGACCTGCGTCACCAACCAGGACAACACCTGGAGCCTGTGCACGCCGGGCGAGTGCCAAGGCAACATGCAGTGCGACACGATCCCGATGGACATCTGCGCCGACCTCCCGGGCGACGGCCAGTTCCAGGGCTACTGCGTGCCGCAGGCGTGCAACCAGGACAACCCGTGCCCCGACGGCATGGAGTGCGTCAACGGCTTCGGCATGAACCCCAACGTCTGCGTCTGGCCGAGCTGAGCCAGCCGCGCGCGACGCCCACGAACCCGCCGCCGGAGCGATCCGACGGCGGGTTTGTTTGTTTGTTTGTTTGTTTGTTGGTTCGTTCGTTCGTTCGGCGGCGGGCGACCGCGGGCCGCCGCGCCCGGGGCAAGGGCGCTGCGACGTCGGCCGCGCACCGCCGAGGTCGCCACCAACAAGACCAAAGAGACATGTCCGACTGAGGGCGCACGCCCGCGAACCCGGTGGTTCTCCGGCGCGCGACCGTTCGTCGCCGCCGCGCGCGACGTCGGAAGCCGAGGGGCCGGCGCGCTCGAGCGCGCGCCCCGAGCACAGGCGCCCGCGACCGCGAGGCTCTGCGGGCGTCCGCAGCCGCCAACGCGGCGGCGAAGCGATCTAGGATCGCCGCGATGAGAGCCCTCTACGCCGGCGTCACCACCCTCCCCCTCGCGCTCGTCGTCGCGGCCTGCAGCGGCGACGACTCCGGCCGCGGCGACTCGGCGACGACCTCCGCCGCGACCTCGCTGACGAGCGGCGACACGAGCACCGGGACCACCGGCGACACCACGACCGACACCACGACCGGCGGCACCGACACCGCCAGCGGCACCGACACCGCCGGCACCGACACGATGACGACGTCGCCGGTGACGACGACAGAGACCTCGACCTCGGGCAGCACCACCGAGGGCGACCCCTGCGGCGGCTGCCCCGGCGACTTCAAGTGCAAGTACGACGTCTGCATCCCCGACCTCGGCGAGTGCGAGAACTACGACGACTGCCCCGGCGACTCCTACTGCGATCAGGACGGCGAGTGCATCCCCTACGGCGTCCCGCCGGACATCATCAACGACCCCAACTGCGTCAAGGAGGACATCCCAGAGGGCGTCACGCCGGTCGCCCAGTGCGAGTGGAACGGGGTCGACGACGCCAACGATCCGACCAAGGGCTCGACGCTGATCTACACGACGCCGATCATCGCCGACCTCAACCTCGACAAGGATCCGGACAAGCTCCAGCCCTCGGTCATCGTCACGACCTGGGAGGGCAAGGGCCAGCTCGGGCGCATCGGCACCCTGCGGGTCTTCGACGGCCGCACCTGCACCGAGCAGCTCCGGGCCGGCGGCGCCGACGAGGCCAACGACGACGACCGCCCGGCCTACGCCGTCCCCTGGGCCGTCGCCGACCTCGACGGCGACGTCCCCGACGGCGGCCACCCCGAGCTCGTCGGCTACCGCCGCGTCACCTCGAACAACAACTCGGGGCCGGTCAACCTCTACGCCATGCGCGTCGTCTTCAACGGCGACGAACCTGGCCTCGAGCGCATGTGGTACGGGCGCGACTGCGCGAACAACGACGCGGTCCTCAGCTTCGGCAACCAGAACATGCTCAACGGCCCGTCGCTCCACGACCTCAACGACGATCAGTTCCCCGAGATCATCGTCGGCGAGATGGTCTTCGACGGCGACGGCTGCCTCCTCACCGCGTGGGACGCCGCCCAGACCGACCAGATGCCGGTGATCGCTGACGTCGACCTCGACGGGACGATGGACCTGATCTCGCAGCGCCGCTTCGCCTCGTGGGATCCGATCGCCACCGAGTGGGTCGACAAGCCCGGCTTCATCCCCGACAACACCGCCTACTCCTACGTCCAGGCCGGCGTCGCCGACTTCGGCCTCTACACCGCGATCAACGGCAAGGAGATCAGCGAGCTCCCGGAGGTCGCCCTGCTCACCACCCCGGGCAACAACTTCGGCAGCATCCGCATCCAGAAGCTCTACGGCGGGCAGCCGGTCTGGGGTCCGATCCCGCTCTACTACCAGGGCAACCCGCCGGCGAACCGCGGCGGCCCGATCACGATCTCCGACTTCGACGGCGACGGCCACCCCGAGGTCGCCTCCGCCGGCGCCACCCACTACGCCGTCTACGACCCCGACTGCGTCGAGGCGCTGATGGGCCAGAGCCCGCCCGAGCGCCCCGGCGGCAAGTGCGAGCGCGCCCCCGAGCAGGAGGCGAAGAACCTCCCCGACGGCGTCCTGTGGATCCAGCCGTCGCAGGACCTCTCGTCGAACATCACCGGCTCGTCGATCTTCGACTTCAACGGCGACGGCGCGGCGGAGGCCGTCTACCGCGACGAGTGCTACGTCCGCGTCTACGACGGCAAGAGCGGCGAGGTCCTCTTCTCCGCCCCCGCCTCCTCCGGCACCGGCATGGAGTACCCCGTCATCGCCGACGTCGACGGCGACTTCTCGACCGAGATCGTCGTCCCCCGCACCCCCTACGGCAACTGCCCGGCCACCGACCCCCTCTTCCCCGAGTCCGGCACCTTCAAGACCGCGACCGGCTTCGTCATCTACCGCGATCCCCTCGACCGCTGGGCGAACTCGCGGCCGGTGTGGAACCAGCACCTCTACTCGGTCACCCACGATCTACAGGCGGCCTAATTTCGCTCTACGCGCACGTATGCGCGAGATCCTGTACTTCTAGACAGCAATAATTTGGCGCGGTTTTGGATCGATTTTGGATCGATCCGCGCACGCCCCTCGGCTAGACGGAGAACGATGAAGGGCGAAATCACAGAGACGATGGTCAAGCGGCTCCGCCCGAAGCGGCGGACCTACGAGGTCACCTGCGCCCGGCTCCCCGGGTTCGCGGTCCGCGTTCTCCCCAGCGGCAAGAAGGTCTTCCTCGTCCGTCAGCGGATTGAAGGCAGCGATCGCCGGCAGCGGATCGGCCCGCACAGCGCGGAGCTCAACGTCGACGAGGCTCGCCGGCAGGCGATGCTCCTGCTCGCCGAGCCCGAGGTCGCGATCGACCCCAGCCCGCGAGCCCGACGCGAGACCGCGACGCCGAAGAGCGCGCGTCGGCGAGCCGCTCCAACGCGCAGAGGTGAGCCTCTGCAAGAGGGCCCATCGCATACCCATCCCGCCGCGCCGAGGACGCTCGCGCCCGTCGACGCAGCCGCGAGCGTCCCCGCGACCCCGACCGTCCGCGAGCTCGCCGATCGCTTCCTCCGCGAGCACGTCGAC
>JAGQIT010001081.1:0-1175 GCA_020431135.1 Myxococcales bacterium
CCTCCTACGCCTACCCCGGCGGCCTCAAGCTCGAGGTCATCAACCCACAGTAGCGAGCTCACCGACCTGTCGATTCCGACAGGTCATGAAGACACGCCCGCGCCTCGTCCGAGGCGCGGGCGTCGTCGTTGATGCGCGGCGCTCAGCGGATGTAGATCGCGTAGCGCCAGCTCGCGGCGGCGATCTCCGGCGTGTTCCCGGCGACCCCCGCGGGGCCCTCCAAGTACCAGTTCGCCCAGTTGCTGGTGGCGCTGCCGTCGCGGTCGTAGCCCCAGACGATCGTCTGATCGCCGACCCCGAGGCCGAGGCCGACCTGCGGCCAGTGCTGCGGATCGCCGGTGAAGACCTCGACGACGTCGCCGCTCGGGAAGACGTCGACGACCCCCAGCGAGGTCGCCCCCGGGCACGGGCCGTCGACGACGCAGAGCCCGGCGAGGCCCTCATCGCGCCCCAGGATCGCGTAGCGAGTCGGGTCGAGGGTGTCGACCGGCTCCCAGGCGAAGAGCGCCTCGTGGTAGAGGCTGAGGTCGAGGCCGCCGCTGTGGACCGCCTGGCTCTCGGACCAGGGATAGACGACCTCGGCGTCGGCGAGGGTCGCCAGCGAGGCCTCGAAGGCCGCCGCCTCGGCGAAGGACGCGACCGCGTCGCCGCGGTTGTAGATCGCCGTCCAGCCGCCGCCCTCGAGGCTCATCTCGCAGTAGACCTCGAGCGGCGGCTGCGGGCCCTCGGGGCCGTCGCCGTCGATCACGTAGACGCCGTCGCTGTCGCCGACGCCGAGCTCGAGGACGTCGGCGCAGTGGCGGGCGCTGACGCAGAGCCCCGCGGCGCACGAGCCGGTGACGCAGTCGAGCCCGTCGTCGCAGGCCTCGCCGAGAGCGCAGGCCGAGCACTTGCCGCCGCAGTCGACCCCCGACTCGTCGCCGTTGCGGATCCCGTCGCCGCAGGTCGCCCGGACGCAGGTCGACGAGCACTGATCGTCGTCGACGGCGTTGCCGTCGTCGCAGGCCTCGACGCCGAGCTGGACGACGCCGTCGCCGCACACGGCGACCTCGCAGGTGCTCAGGCAGGCGTCGTGATCGTCGAGATCGCCGTCGTCGCAGGCCTCGCCCGGATCGACGATCCCGTCGCCGCAGACCCCTTCGCTGCCTCCAGTGCTGTCGCTGTCGCTGTCGCTG
>JAGQIT010001081.1:1242-2023 GCA_020431135.1 Myxococcales bacterium
CGTCGCGCCGTCGCTGTCGTCGGTCGTCGTGGCGGTCGAGACAGCGGTCGTGTCGTCGTCGGTCGTCGACCCCTCGGTCGCGCTCGAGTCGCCGTCGCTCTCGCCCGGGTCGAGGGTGATCACACAGCCGCACAGCGCCGCCGAGAGGGCGCCGAGCGCCAGCGTGCCGGGGCGTCCGCCGCGGCCCGTGAGGGGCGCGAGGAGCCCGAGAGAAGAGATCCGATCCGTGTTGATTCGCATTCGAGCCACCTCACCCGCCCCCAACGCATACGGACCCGTCCGGGGTCTCAGGGCGGCGCAGCGCGGTCGCTGCGATCGCCGGGGCGGCTGACGTGATAGGCGACGCGCTGGTCCTGGTTCGGATCATCGGACGCGCGCAGCAGCGCAGGGGCGCTTGGTGTATCGTCTCCGCTCACCGCTGGGGGTGGCCCGGGCGCGCCCGGGCCTGAGAGAGACCCCTCGAACCTGATCCGGCTAGCACCGGCGGAGGAAAGCGACCATGACCGACACACCGACGAAACCGACCCCGAAGCGCGCAGGCAAGCGCCTCAACGTCGCCAGCGACGACGTCCAGCCCGTGCGCACGCTGCCGGCCCTCGAGGAGAGCTTCCCGCGCTCCGCGAAGGTCAGCGTCAGCGACCTCGACGTCCCCTTCCGGCGCATCGACCTGAGCGGCGGCGAGCCCTCGATCGAGGTCTACGACACCACCGGCCCGCAGGGCGTCGACCCGCGCCAGGGCCTCCCCAAGCGCCGCCAGGCGTGGATCGACGCGCGCCTCGCC
>JAGQIT010001082.1 GCA_020431135.1 Myxococcales bacterium
GCGAACTCGTCCGGCTGCGAGAGCCGCGCGAGCTCGAGCGCGTCCTCGACGAAGCGCTCCACGCCCGCGTCGGTCAGGTCGCTCGTGTACGACACCGCGACCTGCTGGCCGAGGATGACCCGCAGCCCGAGGGCGCGGCTGCCCGCCTCCTCCACCAGCTCCGGCTCGCCGAGGCGGACCTTCGCGGACAGGTGCGAGCCCTCCGAGACGACGGCCTCCGCGACGTCGGCGCCGAGCGCCCGCGCCTTCTCGATCACCCGGCTGCCCAGGTCGATCAGCTCGTTCAGCTCGTCAGCCAATCTGGGTTCCTCCGACCGTCATCCCCGAGATCTTCACCGTCGGGCAGCCCACGCCGACGGGCACGCTCTGGCCCTCTTTGCCGCACGTCCAGATGCCGTCGGAGAGCTCCATGTCGTTGCCGAGCATGGTCACCTTGCGCATCACGTCGGGGCCGTTCCCGATCAGGTTCACGCCCTTGAGCGGAGCGGTGAGCTTGCCGTCCTCGATGAGGTAGCCCTCGGTCAGCGAGAACACGAAGTCGCCGTTCGAGATGTCGACCTGGCCGCCGCCGAACTTGCTCGCGTAGACGCCCTTCGAGACGCTGCGGATGATCTCCTCGGGGTCGTGGGGGCCGGCGAGGAGGAGCGTGTTCGTCATGCGCGGCATGGGGTGGCTCTTGAAGCTCTCCCGGCGGCCGTTGCCCGTGCCCGTCACGTGGAAGAACTCCGAGGACTGGCGGTCCTGCATGTAGCCACGCAAGATGCCTTGCTCGATGAGGACGGCGCGCTCGGGGACCTGACCCTCGTCGTCGACGTTGATCGAGCCGCGGCTGTTCGCGAGGGTGGCGTCGTCGACGACCGTGCAGAGGTCGGACGCGACCCGCTCGCCGATGTGGTCCGAGTAGTTGCTCGTCTTCTTGCGGTTGAAGTCCGCCTCGAGCCCGTGACCGACCGCTTCGTGTAGCAGGATGCCGCTGTCGCCGGGGGCGAGGACGACCTCCATCTCGCCGGCGGGGGCCTCGCGCGCGTCGAGCATCACGACGGCCTGGCGGACGGCCTCTCGGGCGTGGGCCTCCGGGGTCTTGCCGTCGAAGTAGTCCCAGCCGATGCGGCCACCGCCGCCCGAGCTGCCGGACTGGCGGTTCCCGTCCTTCTCGACGATTACCCGCACGCCGATGCGCAGCAGGGGCTGGCGATCGCGGACGAGGAGGCCGTCGCTCGTGGCGATGAGGATCTCGCGGACCTGCTCCGCGAACGAGGCCTCCACGCGCTGCACCCGCGGGTCGGCGGCCCGGGCGGCCGCGTCGGCGCGCGCGAGGAGATCGCGCTTCTGCTCGCCGGGGAGGTCGAGCGACAGCGCGGCGACGGCGTACCGATCGGCGGTGTCGACGGGATCGAGGCCGACCGGGGCGGGCGAGCCGGCGCCCTCGGCGATCTGCGCGGCCGTCTTCGCCGCGCGCTCCATGGCCTCGACCGAGAAGTCCTCGACGTAGGCGTAGCCGGTCGCGTCGCCCTTGCGGACGCGGACCCCGAGGCCCGTGCTCACCGAGCGCCCGGCGGCCTTGAGGATGCCGTCCTCGTACGCGTAGCTGCCGCTGACGTCGTACTCGTAGAAGAGGTCGGCGTAGTCGCCTCCCTTGGACATGGCGATGGAGAGGAGGCGCCGCGCGATCTGCGCGTCGACCGCGGCAGGGCCCCCCGGCGCGAAGGGCGCGGTGTAACGGCTCATCGCGGGGACTCTAGTGTCCGAGGGTTGCGATCACCAGACGTCCTTGAGGTAAGCTGCGGCGACTCATGGAGGGACGCATGCAGGAGCACCAGGAGGCGATGGTCAAGTCGCTGATCGCCGTCGCGTGGGCAGACGGTCGCATGGATGGCGAGGAGACCGAGGTCATCGAGGCGCTGCTCAGCGCGTTCGAGGTCAACACCGAGGACGCCGACTCGCTGCGCGACTACGCCAAGGAGCCCAAGAAGCTCGAGGACGTGCCGCTCACGGACCTCTCGGCGTCGGATCGCCGGCTGCTGCTCCAGCACGCCGTCATCCTCACGTACATCGACGGTGAGCAGTCCGAGGAAGAGGTCACCGTCCTCGGCGAGCTGGTCGAGCGGCTCCGCATCCCCGCCGCCGAGGCCAAGGTGCTGCTCGAGGCGTCCGAGGCCCGAGCGAAGCGACTCCTCGACCTCTTGTGAGCCTCGCGTCGCTGACGACCTTGCTCCTCGACGCGGGGAACACGGTCGTCTTCCTCGACATGTCCGCGGTCGCCGCCGTCGCGCGCGCCGAGGGCGTCGTCGTGGACCCCGTGCGCCTCGGCGCCGTCGAGGGGCAGGCGAAGCGCGAGTACGAGCGGCGGCTCGAGGCGGGAGGCTCGCACGAGTCGGGGTGGCGCCTGTACCTGACGACCCTGCTGATCGAGGCGGGCGTCGAACAGGACGCGGCGGCGGCGTTGATCGATCCGCTCCGCGCCGCTCACGACGAGCTCAACCTGTGGCGTCGAGTCCCCGAGAGCCTGCCCGCCGCGCTCGATCGAGCGCGAGGGCTCGGGCTCCGCGTCGGCGTGGTGAGCAACTCGGAGGGGCGCCTGCCCGAGCT
>JAGQIT010001083.1 GCA_020431135.1 Myxococcales bacterium
GCGACGGCACCCGCGACGGCTACGATCTGTGGATCACCCGTGAGATCTCGCGCCGCGTGCCGATCCCGGTGATCGCCAGCGGCGGCGTCGGCTCCCTCGAGCACCTGCGCGAGGGCCTCGCCGACGACATGGGCTCGGCCGACGCGGCCCTCGCCGCGTCGATCTTCCACTTCGGCCTCTTCACCGTCGGCCAGGCCAAGTCCTACCTGCGTGAAAAGGGCGTCCCGGTCCGCCCGCCGGAGCCGACCCGCTTCGCCAACCAGGTCTGAGGCGCCCCGCGGCTCGGCTGGCGGCGCGCGGGAGCGACGACGGCGCTCGTCATGTCCGGCGAGCGCTGCTGCGCGTGATCTAGGCGGCGGTTGGGAGCGGAGCGAGCCGCGGTGTGACCTCTCGTGAAGGACGAAGGACGTGCCCCTGGCGCGGCGGTCGCGGTTGGCGGCGCGGCCGGACCTGTAGTAGGCCGGGCGCGACGTGGGCAGCGAGACGATGATGACGATGACCTCCGAGAGCGCCGAAGACCTCGCGATCGATCGCCTGTGGGCGCGGCTCAAGCCCGACGCCCGAGGCCTGGTGACCGCGGTCGTCCAGGACGCCGCGCGCGGCCTCGTGCTGATGGTCGGGGTGATGAGCCGCGAGGCGCTCGCGCGGACGATCGCCCGCCGGCGCGTGACCTTCTGGAGCCGCTCGCGCCGACGCCTGTGGGAGAAGGGCGAGAGCTCGGGCAACACGCTCGACCTCGTCGACCTCTGGGTCGACTGTGACGGCGACGCCCTCGTCGCCCGCGCCCGCCCGCGCGGGCCGACCTGTCACACCGGCCAGGTGAGCTGCTTCTACCGCGTGCTCCCCGAGAACGCGGCCGCGGCCGCCGGCGGCGAGCTGCGCGAGATCGCCGAGGGGCCGGTCGTCGCCGCGGTTCAGGGGGACCTGCTCGACCGCCTGACGGCCGTGATCGAGGCGCGCAAGGCCGGCGAGGGCGCGACCAACCGCGAGGGCAAGAGCTACGTCCGCCATCTCCTCGACCGCGGGCCGGCGAAGATCGCCGCCAAGATCACCGAGGAGGCGGCGGAGCTCTGCGAGGCGCTCTGCGCCGAGGGTGATGACCTCGACCTCGAGCACGTCGCGGCCGAGGCCGCCGACCTCCTCTTTCATGCGATGGTCGGCCTCAGCGCCCGCGGCCTCAGCCTCGACGACGTCCGCCGGGTGCTCGACGCGCGCATGGGCCTCAGCGGCATCGACGAGAAGGCCAGCCGCGCGCGCTGAGCTGGCGTCGGTCGCCGGCCGGTCGCGCGCTGCGTGGTCGACGTCGACCGAGTCCTCGGGCACACGCCCGACCGGCCGCCTCACCCGAGCGAGGAACGCCAGCGCGCGCCGGCGAAGGTCTGCATGTCTTCTAGGACATGCCCGCTAGGAGTTCGCCGGCGGCGTCGTCCGGCGGCCGCGCTGGCGGTTGTGTCCGGCGGCGATCTCGGCGGTGATCCGCTCGCGCAGCCGCGGGTTGGTCAGCGTGCGGTGGGCCTCGCTGAGGCAGGCGAAGACGTCGGTGGCGCGGTCGCGGAGGTGGGCGAAGCCCTGGCGGGCGAGCGCGTCCGGGTGGAACTTCGCCCCGGTCTTGCGCCACGCCCGGCGGATCTCCTCGCGGCTCGCGGTCAGCGGCACGCCGAGGAGATCGAAGGGGTGGGCGCCGACGGCGATCCGCGCCTCGAGCTCGCCGAGCTCGGCCATGAAGGTCGCGGCGTGGGCCTCGGGCGACAGCTCCTCGGGCTCGATCTTCTTGGCCAGCGACGGCTGCGAGCCGGTCGGCGCCCCCCAGCCGCGCAGCGCCGCCGAGCCGACGCGGAGCATCTGGCAGGCCCACAGCGTGTAGAGGAGCTGGGCGATCCGCGTCGGCGACGGCTCCGGCAGGCGGAGGAGGTGGGGCAGGCGCGAGCCTTGGGTGAGGGCCGAGAGCACCGAGTCGTCGCTCGCGCGGAAGCCGAACTGCGCGCGGTAGCGGGCGAGGGAGGAGCTCGCCCGCAGCGGCCCCTGGGCGGCCGCGCCCATCTCGGTGAAGACCCTGCCCTCGTCGTAGTGGGCCGTGACGCCGGCGAGGATCAGCTCGAGGACGTTGACCGGGGCGACGAGGTCGCGGCGGACCTCGCTGAGGTCCTCATGCGGGATGATCCGCACCCGGCCCTTGCGCAGCGAGAAGGTCTCGACGAGCTTGCGGGCGCACTGTAAACGCAGGGCGAGGCCGAGGTCGTTGGCGTCGATCCACCCCTTGCGGACGAGGACCTGGCCGAGGCGCTCGCTCGGGTCGCGCTCGTGGAGGGCGCGGCCGCATCGGGCCGCGGTGATCAGCTTGCGCTCGACGAGGATCTGGCCGAGGCGGTCGCGCGGGCTCTGCCAGTCGGTGAAGAGCGGCATGCCGCCGCGCAGCCAGATCGTCCGCCGGGCGGGGTGGGGCTGCTCCTGCGGCAGCGTGACCATGCCGGTGAAGCGCTGCCGCAGGAGCGCGAACATCAGCCGCGGCAGGCCGATCCGGCTCAGCTCGGCCGCCTGGGCTCCGGAGGAAGACGCCATCGCCCCAGGTCTATCCCGAATCGCGCATCGCGTCGACCGGCCGCGGTCGCGGGGCGCGCGGGCGGGACTTTCGCCACAGGCTGCTAGCCCTCAGGGGCGTCGCCCTGCTACGTTTTCACCGCCATGAGCATCTCCTTCACGGTCGGGCCCCACCGCATCCGCTTCGCCGGCAGGACGGACATCGGCATGGTCCGGGCGCACAACGAGGACAGCCTGCTCATCCCGTCGGAGATGGCGCTGACGGTGGTCTCAGACGGCATGGGCGGCCACGCGGCGGGCGACGTCGCGTCGAAGATCACCGTCGAGACCCTCGACGAGTACTACCGCGACACCGCGAAGTCGTCGCCGTCGACCTTCCCGATCCGCCTGCCGCTCCTCGACGTCGAGAAGTTCCGCATGGCGACGGCGATCAAGCTCGCCAACGCCAAGATCTTCGAGACCGCGGCCAACGACCCGAGCAAGAAGGGCATGGGCTGCACGGTCGACGCCGCCTACTTCACCCAGGGGCGCTTCTACGTCGGCCACGTCGGCGACAGCCGCGTCTACCGGATCCGCGACCAGCGGATGCAGATGCTCACCGAGGATCACTCGCTCGCCAACGACTACATGCGTATGCGCGAGATGACCCCGGAGGAGATGCACAACTTCCCGCAGAAGAATGTCGTCGTCCGCGCCCTCGGCCTCGCCGAGCAGGTCGCCGTCGACGTGATCATCGACGAGTACCGGACCGGCGACATCTTCCTCCTGTGCTCGGACGGCCTGTGCGGGATGCTCACCGACCCGCAGATGCTGCAGATCATCCTGAGCAAGGACAGCCTCGACCAGGGCTGCGCCCAGCTCGTCCGCGCGGCCAACGACGCCGGCGGCAACGACAACATCACCGCGATCCTCGTCCGCGTCGAGCGGCCGTAGGCGCTCGCTTCGCGGCCACGCGGCCGGGCCGTCGGCGAGGGGGTCACACTCACTCGTCGCCGCGGCCCTGCTATCCTCCGGGCGATGGTCACGGCGGCGCGCAGCGGCGGAGGCAAACAAGGAGGGGCTCGTCCCCCTCATCGTTCGCTTCCGCCTCCGCCTCGCCGCCGCGCCCATGTCGACCATCACCGCCAACCTCAGCCTCGCCCCTGACCTCGAGCTCCTCTACCTGCCGGACTTCATCGCCGCGCAGGCGGAGCTCCTCGACGCGCTCGTCGCCGAGGTCGCGTGGGACGAACGGATGCGCGCGCGCAGGACCGCGTGCTTCGGGGTGCCCTACGCCTACAGCGGGATCGACTACGCCGCGCGGCCGCTGCCGCCGGCGATCGCCGGGCTCTGCGAGCGCGCCGCGGAGGTCCTCGGCGAGCGCCCGAACAGCGCCCTCCTCAACCTCTACGCCGACGGCCGCAGCCGCATGGGGTTTCATCGCGACGCCGAGGACCAGCTCGCGCCGGGGACCGGCGTGACCGTCATCTCCCTCGGCTGCGCGCGGACCCTCGCCTTTCGCCGCGACGATCCGGCGGGCGAGGAGGTCGGCCTCCGGCTCGCGCCCGGCTCGCTCCTCCACATGCCGCGGGCGAGCCAGCGCGCGTGGCGGCACGGCGTTCGTCGTGAGGAGGGCGTCGGAGCGCGGATCAGCGTGACCCTGCGGCGCCTGCTGCCGCGCGCCGTTGGGTCGCAGTGACGTCGGCGGTCGCGCTCGGGTGCACGCGCCGCGTTGACGAGGACAGGTCGGGTGCGACTCGGCGTTGATGCTCCGTCGAAGCGAACGCCGGCTTGGGAGCCCTCGTTGTCTTTGTCGACCGAGATTGCCCGCCGAGACCTGCGTGACGTCGGAGCAACTTGAGCCGACGATTGCTGCGACCCGGGTCTCTACCGCGCTAGCGCAGGCGCTCCGCCACCAGCTCGGCGAGAGCGAGCGCCGCGGTCAGGCCGGGCGACTCGACGCCGAGGAGATGGACGCAGCCGGCGGGCTCCTCGAGGATCACGAAGTCGCGCTCGTTCTCCTCGCACGGCGGGCGCAGCTTCGGGCGGATCCCGCAGCTGTCGTAGCTGAGGCGCGCCGGGTCGATCGGCCCGAGGAGGCGCTCCGTCGCCCGGTGGAACGCCGCGAGCT
>JAGQIT010001084.1 GCA_020431135.1 Myxococcales bacterium
GCGGACCCGACCTCGACCGGCGAGTCGTCGACGACCGCGACGACCTCGACCTCCTCGACCTCCGGCGGCGGCGCCCCGTGTAAGTCCGACGACGACTGCGGCTCGAACCAGTTCTGCGACTTCCCCGACGTCCTGTGCGGCGCCGGCAACCCGGGGAGCTGCGCTCCGCGGCCGACCGAGTGCAACGACAACGAGGCCCTGACCTTCGGCTGCGACTGCCTCGAGTACGCGTCCCCCTGCCTGGCCCAGATGGCCGGGACCGACGTCCGCGGCAACATCATCGACTGCGACTAGGCGCCGCGACCGGCGTTCCCGGGTGGGGCGATCCAGCGTCGGTCCCGATCGCCGCGACGCGACGTCATACCCGAGCCGCCGGCCGACATGTACGGCCACGCCTGACAGCGCCGCAGTCCGCATCGAGGACGCTCCGCCCAGCCCCTCGGTACCCCCTGAACAGACGCCGCGACGCCTGGCCGCAGCGCCAGCGCGGACGCGGGACCGCCACGAGGGCCCGATAGACCGCATCTGGAGGGTGACGCGCGGGAATGCCCGCGCGACACCGGATGAACATGAAACCTGATTCATCTATCATCTAGAGTCGGCGGAGAGGCGAGCGCTCGCCCGCAGAGTCGATGCAGATGCACCTTCACCCCGGGCCGAGGAGCCGCGGATGAGCCTTCAGAGCACCCCTCCCGGCGAGCGCGTGGCGACCCGACGGCTGGAGACCTTCGTCCGGATCGCCGGACCCGAGGACGCGCCGCCGCTCGTCCTCCTCCACGGCAACGTCTCGTCGTCGATCTTCTGGAGCGAGACGATCGCGGCGATGGCCGCGGACCACCGGGTGATCGCCCCGGACCTGCGCGGCTTCGGCGACACCGAGCGGGCGGCCGTCGACGCGACCCGCGGGCTGCGTGACTTCACCGACGACCTCGAGGCGCTCCTCGCAACCCTCGGCGTCGACGGAAAACCTGTCCATATGGTCGGGTGGTCGCTCGGCGGCTCGGCGGCGATGCGCTACGCGATCGACCACCCGCAGGCGATCGCCTCGCTGACGCTGATCGCCCCGGGCTCGCCCTACGGCTTCGGCGGGACCAAGGGCAGCGACGGCGCCCCCTGCTACCCCGACTACGCCGGCTCCGGGGCGGGGCTGAGCAACCCCCAGCTGTGCCTGGCGCTCGCCGCCGGCGACCGCGGCGAGGGCTCGCAGACGAGCCCGCGCAACGTCATGCGCACGCTCTACTTCGACCCGAGCTTCACGCTGCCGCCGGCGCTCGAGGACGCCTTCGTCGAGGGGATGCTCGCCACCGTGATCAGCGACGACAACTACCCCGGGACCCGGCGGGCGTCGGTCCACTGGCCCTACTTCGCGCCCGGCGATCGCGGGGTCAGCAACGCGGTGTCGCCGAAGTACTGCGACCTCACGGCGCTCGCCGACCTCGACCCGCGGCCGCCGATCGTCTGGCTCCGCGGCAGCAACGATCGCCTGGTCGCCGATCGGGCGCTCTCCGACCTCGGCGTGCTCGGCGAGATGGGGATGATCCCCGGCTGGCCCGGCCCCGCGGTCTTCCCCGCCCAGCCGATGCTCGCCCAGACCCGGGCTGTCCTCGAGAGCTACCGCGCGAACGGCGGGAGCTTCCGCGAGGAGGTCTTCGACGGCTGCGGCCACGGCCCGCACATCGAGCGGCCGGGGCGGTGGATCGAGCTCCTCCGCGAGACCGTCGGCTCGGCCTGAGCGCCCGCGCGCAGGGAGCCGTCACGACGGGTAGTAGTCGTTGGCGACGACGAGCTCGTCGCAGTAGGTCGCGACGAAGTCGCCGGTGATCGCCCCCTCAAAGCGGCCGTAGACCCTGGCTACGTAGTCAGAGGACGACATGTTCCAATGGGCAGCATCGTCGAGGACGAGGGTCGCCTCGAGCAGCTCCGTCTCGCCGTCGATGTTGAGCCAGAAGAGCTCGGTCTTCGGGCGCTCCACGGCGCCAAACTCGAGCCCAGACCAGAGGCACCATGAGCTGCCGAGAAGCGCCGAGTGCAGCGTCGGCGCGTCGACGCCGTCGGCGACGAAGACGAAGTTGAGGCCGGTGACGTCCGCGCTGTCTTCCCAGTCGCCGTAGACCTCAGCGAAGTACCCCCGGGTGAGGGTCGCGGTCCCGAGCGCCCCAGACGCCTTCACCGAGAACGGCTCCAAGACATTGAGCAGACAGCCGCGGAGCCCGGTGGGCGCGTACGCGTTGCAGTCGACGCAGAGGAAGGGGCTCGACGCGGCGTCGTCGCAGAACTCCGCGTCGCAGCAGCCGTAGCACTCGAAGTCGGCGACCCCTTGGCCCTGATTCCCGTCGACGACCCCGTCGCCGCAGCGCG
>JAGQIT010001085.1 GCA_020431135.1 Myxococcales bacterium
CGCGCTCCTCGCCCTCGCCCTCCTCATCGGCCCGGGCGAGCTCAGCGTCGGCGACGTCGCGGCGATCCTCGGCCACCACCTCGGGCTCGTGCCCGAGGCTCCGCCGCCGATCGCCGACGCGATCGTCTGGGAGCTCCGCCTGCCGCGGGCGCTCCTCGTCACCTTCGTCGGCGCCGCCCTCGGCTGCGCCGGCGCGATCACCCAGGGCATCTTCCGCAACCCGCTCGCCGAGCCCGGCGTCCTCGGCATCTCCTCGGGCGCCGCCCTCTTCGCGGTCATCGGCTTCGCCCTCGGCGTCGACGCCCTCGGGCCGTGGGCGACCGCGGGCCTCGCCGCCGCCGGCGCGACGGCGATCCTCGCCCTCCTCCTCGGCTTCATCGGCGCGCGGATCGACGTCGCCACCCTCCTCCTCTCCGGCGTCGCCATCGCGGCCCTGACCTCGGCGATCACGACCCTCATCCTCGCCCTCGCCTCGCAGCGCTGGGACCTCGGCCTGCGCGTCCTCCACTGGATGATGGGCAGCTTCGAGGGCCGCAGCTGGGCCCACCTCGCCATCGCCGCGCCGCTCGTGAGCGCCGGCCTCGGCCTCAGCCTGTGGATCCGCCGCGACCTCGACGTTCTCTTCCTCGGCGCCGACACAGCCCGCTCCCTCGGCGTCGATCTCCGCCGCCTCCATGTCCTGGCGATCGCCGCGATCGGCCTCCTCGTCGGCTGCGCCACCGCCCTCACCGGGATCATCGGCTTCGTCGGCCTCGTCGTCCCCCACCTCGCGCGCCGCCTCGCCGGCCCCGGTCACCGCGCGCTCATCCCCCTGTCGGCGCTCCTCGGCGCCGGCGCGCTCCTCCTCGTCGACACCGGCGCGCGCTCGGTGGCCAGCGTCGTGATCCCGCCCGGCGTGATCACCAGCCTCCTCGGCGCGCCCTTCTTCCTCTGGATCCTCTGGCGCCAACGACCGCGCGCCGAGGCCTGAGCGACGACGCCGCGCGCCTCACCCGCGGCGCCGAACCATCGTCGCGCGCCGCTAGTCGATCACCCGCGCGAGGTGCAGCACGCCGCCGACCTCGACCTCGATCCGCGCGGCCCCCGGCGGCGCCACGAAGCGCGCCTCCTGGGACTCGACGAGCACCTCGCCCTCAGCGTCGAGGGCCCGCCAGATCCGCAGCGGCTCGCCCTCGTCGTAGCCGCCCGCCGGCGCCACCCAGCCGTCGTCGTCGGCCGCGATCGTCGCCGCGAGCTCCGTCGTCGCCGGCGGCGCGTCCATGCTGTTCTCCGGCGGGCCGAAGAAGCGAGTGTCGACCGCCTCATTACGCCAGTCGCAGTGGACGTGATCGGCGTAGAGCTGGCGGAAGCCGGCGCCCTCGACTTCGCAGCGATCAAAGAGCTCCTTGAGGGTCGCGTTGTTCGGGTAGAGATCGAACGCGTCGCCGTACATGTGCCGCGACCAGGTCGCGCCGCCGACGCTCGCGTTGTGCGGCGGGTTGCGGAAGCCCGAGGGCACCTGGATCGACCCGAGGGCGTCGCGCAGCTTCTGGAGGTGCTCGAGCGCGTGCGGCTGGACAACCACGAGGTCGCCGAAGTCCGGCTTGACCAGCTCCGAGAGGACGAAGTTCGGCGCCACGGCCGTCCCGAGATCGACGCCGCCGAGGTCGATGAACGCCCGCGGCGCCCGGTAGTTCGGATCCTTGTCGAGGGCCGGCGGGTAGTCGTAGGGCGCCGGATCCGGGATCACGAGATCAAAGCAGACGCTCCAGTCATTCGCCGGTCCGGGGAAGCACACCGCCTCGCCGAGGTCGCCGTCGTCGCCGCCGCCGTCCTCGTCGCTGACCACCGTCACCACCGAGTCGTCGGCGACCGCCTCGTCGCAGGCGTCGTAGCCCGTCGCGTGGATCGTCCGCGGACCGAGGGTCATCAGCGTCGCCTCGACCCCGAAGTCGCCGGCCGCGTCGGCGCTCTCGCCGAGGGGGAAGACCCCCTCCGCCGTGTAGACGACGCGGACGATCGACGGGCTCGCGTCGACCGTCATCCACACCGGGTTCGTCGTCATCGCCCCCGGCGACGTCAGCGAGAGCTCGGCCG
>JAGQIT010000087.1 GCA_020431135.1 Myxococcales bacterium
CGCCTCGAGCGCCTGCGTTCGCTGCGTCCGCCGGCCTCGCTCCTCGGCGACCTCCTGCGCGAGATGAACTGCCCGCGCGAGAACTACGTCATCGAGAGCGAGCGCCTGCAGATGATCTTCCCGAGCGGGCGGGAGTTCCTCTTCGCCCCGGTGATCGAGCACGGCCCGCTGCGCCTGTGGAAGGCGATCATCGGCGACGACGGCTCGCCGCAGGAACTCTTCTGGCGCCTCAAGGAGGCGATCGACGTCTACTACAGCGGCCACGTCCTCTCGGTCACCGTGGTCGCCGGCCTGATCCACGTCCAGATCCCGCACCCGGAGGAGTACGGGCCGTCGCTCGCGGCCCGCTACTGGAGCCGCTACCCGGAGCTCGATCGCCTGTGGGGCGGCCTCGCGGCGGAGCTCACCGCCGGGCGTCAGCCGGTCTTCGCCTTCACGGACGAGGACCTCGACATCGACATCGACCTCGACCTCGACTTCGGGATGGACGACGACGACGAGCCGGAGCCCGCCCCGGAGCCGCCGCCGCAGGAGCCGATCAAGCCGTCCTCCGAGGACCTCGACTACCAGCCCTACGCCTACGGCGACGAGTGGGAGGAGGACGCTGAGGAGGCGGGCGCGCTCGCAGGGGCGATCGCCAGCGGGGCCGCGGCCTCGAGCGCGCGCCGCCCTGTCGCGGAGGCCGAGGACCTCTACGGCGAGCCGGAGCCCGAGCCGGCTCAGGCCGAGTACGAGGAGCTGACGGAGGACGAGCCGGAGGCTGAGTACGAGGAGCTGACGGAGGACGAGCCGGAGCCGCAGTACGAGGAGCTGGCCTTTGAGCCAGAGGCCGCGGAGCCTGAGCCTGAGCCCGCGTACGAAGAGCTGGCCTTGGCGCCAGAGGTCGCGGCGGAGCCTGAGCCCGCGTACGAAGAGCTTGCCTTGGAGCCAGAGGTCGCGGCGGAGCCTGAGCCCGAGCCGGTTCAGGCGGAGGCGGAGCCGGAGGTCGCGGCGGAGCCCGAGCTCGGAGGTGGCTTCGACGCCGACGACGAGGCCTCCTTCGCCGATCTCGAGGGTGACGAAGAGGACCGCTTCGACGGTGAGGACGAGCCCGAGGCCGGCTCGTCGATCGCCAGTCAGATCGAGGCCGAGCTCGCTGAGATGAGCGTCGCGCCGGCTGAGGACCGCAGCGACGAGGCGGCAGCGAGCGCCGCAGAGGAGCCGGAGGCCGCCGACGAGGCGGCGGAGCCGGAGGCCGCAAGCGAGGCAGAGGCAGAGCTCGGCGCAGCGGAGGCAGAGGCCGCCGCTGGCGAGGCGACGGGGCCTGAGGCCGAAGCAGAGGTCGCCGACGCGGCGGCGGATGAAGCGGCAGAGGCGGCCGAAGGCGCCGATGAAGAGGCCGACGTCGCAGCGCCGGAGGACCGCGGCGACGAGGGCCAAGAGGGCCAAGAGGGCCAAGAGGCCCAAGAGACCGAGGCCCAAGAGACCGAGGCCCCAGAGGACAGGCACGTCGAGCACGAGGCCGCCGCTGACGAGGCCGCCAGCGCTGAGAGCGACGAGGACGAGGACGAGGACGACGACTCAGGTCCGAAGCGCCTGCGCCTCGGCGGTCTGCCGCTCAAGCTCGGCCAGCGCCCGGCGAAGCCGGTGAAGTTCCGGGCCCCGAGCTTCACGCCGCCCGTGTCGACGCCGCGGCCGAAGAGCGAGCCCGGGGACGACGAGGACGAGGGCGAGGGCGAGGGCGCCGAGGCAGCGGGCGCCGAGGCGAGGAGCGACGGGCTGCGGCCGCGTCGGCTGCCGGGGCTCCCCGGCCTGCCGAAGCTCCCCGGCTTCAAGCCGCCGCCGAAGCCCGTCGTCCGCGAGGAGCCCGAGGATGCGGGCGCCGACGAGGGCGAGGACGAGGAGGAGGTCCTGGAGCTCGAGGACGACCTCATCGAGGTCGAGGAGCTCGAGGAGCTCGAGGACGAGGAGGAGAACGCGGGGGCGAAGCCGCCGAAGCCGCCGCCGCCGCCGCCGAAGTCCTTCAAGCCGCGGCCGCTCCTGCCGATCGTCCCGCCGAAGCCGAAGAAGAAGTAGCCCGCGGGTGGGTATGGGTCGCCGCGTCGATCGCCTCTGTGGCCTGCTGTTCTCCGCGTTCGGGCTCGGGCTCGTCGCCTGCGGCGGAGCTGGCCCTGAGGCCAGCGGCGCCGCGCCGACCCGGGTCACGCCGCCGAAGCGCGACGGCGCCGACCCGGCGAAGGTGGTCGAGATCAAGGAGCCGGCGCCGGCCGTCGACGCCGAGGCGCCACCTGTCCGCAAGGACGGGACGATCTACGCCGAGTCCGAGCTGATGGGGACGCGCTTCTCGATCAACCTCTGGCTCGATCCGGGGCGTGACGCCGCCGACGGCGGGGCCGCCGTGCGCGAGGCGATCGCCGAGGTCGATCGGATCGAGGGCCTCGCCAGCGAGTGGATCGCCGAGAGCGAGCTGTCGCGCTTCAACGCCGCCGCGGGCGGCGAGCCGATCGCCCTCAGCCCCGACCTCTTCGCGATCCTCCAGCGCTCGACGGTGATCGCCGAGGCGACGAGCGGCGCCTTCGACCCGACCTTCTTCGCGATCGGCGACCTGTGGAGCTTCAAGCCCGGGGCGACGCCGCCGACCCAGGAGGCGATCGACGCCCGCCTGCCGCTCGTCGACTGGCGCGGCATCGAGCTCGACGCCGCCGGCCGCGGCCGCCTCCGCGACGTCGGGATGAAGGTCGGCCTCGGGGCGATCGCCAAGGGCTACGCGGTCGATCGCGCGTCGGCGCTCCTGCGCGGGCGCGGCTTCACAAACCACATCGTCGAGGGCGGCGGCGACACCTTCGTCTCGGGGAGCAAGGGCGAGCGCGCGTGGATGGTCGGGATCCAGCGGCCCGACGGCCCGGGGACGATCGGCGCGCTCTCGCTCGAGAACCGCGCGCTCGTCACCAGCGGCGGCTACCAGCGCTACTTCGAGCACGACGGCAAGCGCTACGCGCACATCATCGACCCGCGCACCGGCTGGCCGCTCGACGAGGCCGACAGCGCGATCAGCGTGTCGATCGTCGCGGACGACGCGACCGACGCCGACGCCTACTGCACCGCCGTCGCGGTGATGGGCCCGGAGCGCGGGATGGCCTTCGTCGAGTCGCAGCCGGCGCTCGAGGCGGTGATCATCGAGCGCAGCGGGGAGATCTCGCTCTCCAGCGGCCTCCGCGAGCGATTTGTCCCGGCGCCGCCCGGCAGATGACGTCCGCCAGCGGGGCCCCGCTGGAGGAAAATCGGCATACACTGGCCCGGCCGCAGCCGAGCGCCGATGATCGACGAGCCCCCACCCCAGCGACCGATGCAGCCGACCCAGGTCGGCGTCGCCATGCTCTCGAAGGAGACCCGCGAGGACGTCCCTCGCGGGACGACGGTCGTGATCGACGTCGAGGACGAGGGCGAGCCGACCGGCGTCCGCCTGACCGCCGGCAAGCTGATCCCTGGCACCCGCTACCGCCTCCAGCGCTGGCTCGGCGAGGGCGGCATGGGGGTCGTCTACGCGGCTGAGCACGTCGATATCGAGCGCCCGGTCGCCCTCAAGATCCTCCGCTTTAACCTCAGCCGCGAGCCGGAGATGGCCCAGGTCTTCCGCGACGAGGCCAAGGCGGCGTGCAAGATGGGGGCGCCGAACATCGTCGAGATCTACGACTTCGGCGAGCTCAGCGACGGGCGCCTCTACTTCGCGATGGAGCCGCTCGACGGCGTCGACCTGGTCCCGGAGACCGAGGAGTCGTGGATCGAGCCGGCGAAGCTGATCCCGATCCTCCGCCAGATCTGCAAGGGCCTCAGCGCCGCCCACGAGGTCGGCGTCATCCACCGCGACGTCAAGCCGGAGAACATCATCCTCGTCGCCGAGAAGAAGACCGGCCGCGAGGGCATGGTGAAGATCGTCGACTTCGGGATCTCGGCGATGATCGAGGCCGGCCAGCACAAGGCCGGGATCCGCCGGGTCGCCGGGACGCCGCACTACATGGCGCCGGAGCAGATCCAGCGCAAGCCCTTCGACGGCCGCCTCGACATGTACGCCCTCGGCTGCATGGCCTACGAGCTCCTCGTCGGCCGCACGCCCTTCGACGGCGAGACGATGAAGGAGGTCCTCCACGCCCACGTCGAGGAGGAGCCGGTCCCGCCGAGCAAGATCCGCCCCGACCGCAAGATCCCGCCGGCCCTCGAGGCGGTGATCATGCGCTGCATCGCCAAGGACCCGGGCGAGCGCTTCGCCGACATGGACGAGCTCGAGGTCGCGCTCTGCGAGGCCCAGGTCGCCGCCGGGATCAAGACCGCGTGGGACGACCTGCCGCTGCCGGTCATCGCCGACAAGGAGCGCCTGACCAAGCTCCGCCGACAGATGCCGAGCCCCGACGGCAGCGCCCGGCGGCCGCGCTGGCTGTGGCCGGTGATCGCCGCGGTCTTCGCCGTGATCGCGATCTCGGCGGTGACCTACGCCTACGTCACGCGCGAGCCGACGACCGAGGAGCAGCGCCTCGTCGACACCCTGACCAACGAGGCCCGGGCGGCGGCGGCGACGAACCACTACGTTCTCGCGCCCGAGGACGACGAGGAGGCGACCGCCTTCAACAAGGTCCAGCTCCTCGAGGAGCTCCCGGGGGCCGCGGCGAGCCTCGGCAAGGAGCGCGCCGGCCTCCTGCGCCGCGAGTTCGCCGACACCCTCCTCGCCCTCGGCGACCGCTTCTGGGAGGTCGAGGGCGCGCGCCCCTTCGCCGTCGAGTACTACCTCTGGGCCCGCGTCTTCGACCCCGACAGCCAGCGGGCGATCGAGCGCTCGATCCTCTCGGACACCGACTTCGCGGTCTTCCTCCACAACGCCGAGACCGGCGACTTCTCGGCCAACGAGCGCTCGATGATCCGGGTCGCCAGCGCCCTCGTCGACGAGAACATCGCCCGCCGTGACGCCCGCCTCGCCGCGGCGGCGGCGGCGATGAACGACTCGCTCCTCGAGCGCCTCAAGCTGACGACGGCGGGCTTCGAGCGGGCGACGGGGATCGCCCTGCTGCCGCAGCGGCGGCCGGAGCCCGAGCCTGAGCCTGAGCCTGAGCCGGAGCCNNGAGCCGGAGCCCGAGACGGACACCGACGGCGACACGGACACCGACGGCGACACCGGGACGACCGGGGTCGAGGTCGCGCCGAGCAACGGCAGCGGCGGCGGCAGCAGCCGGCCGAAGCCGAAGGTCGTCAAGGCCAAGCGCGACGCCGAGCGGGCGAAGGAGCTGGCCGACGAGGGCCAGGCGGCGCTGTCGAAGGGCCGCCGCGACGAGGCGCAGAAGCTCTTCAACCAGGCGCTGAGCTTCGACAACCGCAACGCCGCGGCGCTGATGGGCCTCAGCGACATCGCCTTCAACACCGGCAAGCTCAACGAGGCGCTGGGCTACGCCGAGCGCGCGGTGACGGCGAAGCCGCGATCGCAGCGCTACCGGATCCACCTCGGCGACGTGCTCTTCCGCCTCAACCGCTACCGCGAGGCCCTCGAGCACTACGAGGTCGCCCGCGATCTCGGCCACGCCTCGGCCGAGGGGCGGATCGCCAAGGTCAAGGCGAAGCTCGGCGGCGGCTGAGCGCGCCGCCTCGGTCCTCTCGGCGCTGATACAAGCCGCCGCGGGGTGATCACGCCCATGGCCGCCGGCGGCGCGGCGCGCTATACCCCGGCCGAGCGGCGGAGGTGCGGATGGAGTCGAAGGCGCGGCGCGAGCGAGCGTGGGTCAGTGCGAAGGTCGAGGTCCAACCGCATGACGGCGGCCAGGCCCTCAAGGCGGTCGCGGCGATCGCCGGCGGTGAGCGCCTGATCGCGCTCGCCCACGTCTTCGTCGACCTGCCGAGCAAGTACACCATCCAGATCGACGAGCACCGCCACCAGGCGGGGACCGGCGAGGCCGACGACTTCATGAACCACGCCTGCGACCCGAACGCGGCGATCGACTTCGTGGCGCTCGAGGTGATCGCGCTCCGGCCGATCGCCGCCGGCGAGCTGATCACCTTCGACTACAACATCTGCGAGTGGGACATGCGCGCGCCCTTCGCGTGCGTCTGCGGCTCGCCGCGCTGCCTCGGCGAGATCCGCGGCTTCCGCTACCTGACCCAAGAGCAGCGCGCGCGGATCGAGCCCTGGCTCTCGCCCTTCCTGCGCCGCCGGCTCGCCGCCGAGCGCGGCCGCGAGGCCGGCTAGCCCGCGGGCCGCAGCCCCTCTCATAGGTGCGCGATCGGACATGTCGAATCAGGCATGTGACTGAACGCGGGTCCGGTGCCCGCGATCACGGGCGCCTCTGCGTGTGGGGAAGGCGTACGCTCCGAGCGCTTGGGCGTGACGGTTGCGAGGCGCTCGTGGGTTCGTGTGTCGACCGCGCGCGGCCCTCGTCGCGTCGCCGCAAGCGGCCCGCGAGCGAGCGGCTCGCGTGACGGAGGGCGCCGACGCGCGGCGCCCTCGCATCCGGCGCAGAGGAGGAGAACGTGAAATTCTACAACCACACCCCGATCGGCGAGCAAGACCCGCGGCTGCGGTCGAACGACGCGATCATCTATCACACCTCGATCACCGTGAAGGTCTATGACCAGGACGACCTCATCGGCGGCAACGACTGGCGCTTCGGCGACCTCGGCGTGCCGCGCTGGGAGCACGCCTTCACGAGCAAGGACAGCGCCGTCTACAAGCCGGCCGAGGGTGACAGCAGGCGCTACAAGGCGCGGGTCGAGGCGAAGTGGAGCGAGCGCGAGCGGACGAGCGAGACGACCTGGGGCCCAGAGAAGAGGGGCGAGTCGCTCGCCTTCATCGAGCGCCTCAAGGACGGCGGCCAGGCGATCGCCATCGAGCCCTACTTCGGGGCGCCGCGGGACATCGTCGTCTCGTCGAGCGTCGACGGGCCGGAGCCCTCGCTCTTCGCCGGCGGCGGCGTTCTCTACCGGGTCAACGGCGCCGGCGACCTCGCCCGCTACGCCCACGATCAGAGCGGCGTGTTCGTCAACTACGACGGCGCGGTGATCGGCTGGGGGTGGGCCGGCTTCAAGTGGATCTGCGCGGTCCGTGACGGCGGCCTCTACGGCGTCCTCGCCGACGGGACGCTCCGCTACTACCACCACAACGGCGATGGCGCCTGGGACGACGTCAACGGCCGCGACATCGGCTCAGGGTGGGCCGGCTTCGCCTGGGTCGGCGCCGGGCGCTTCGGCCAGCTCTACGCGATCACCAGCGCGGGCGACCTCCTCCTCTACGAGCACGACGGCGGCTTCGCCTGGACGACAGCGGCGCACAAGCTCGGCTCGGGCTGGCCGAAGGACAAAGTCTTCACCGGCGGCACCAACTGCCTCTGCCTCATCGATAGCGCCGGCGACCTCCGCTACTACTATCACGACGACGCGCGCGCCTGGGTCCATCAGGACAAGAAGCTCGACGGCGGCTGGGGCTCGTTCCAGGCGGCCGCGTCGAGCGGCAACGGCGAGCTCTACGCGATCCTGGCGAACGGCGACCTGGTCTTCTACCGCCACGACGTCGACCGGAACTTCATCTCCGGGAGCGGGCGGACGATCGGCTGGGGCTGGGGGAGCCAGGGCCCGCACAGCCTCCTGCCCTCGGCCCGCTGACGCGCGGCGCTGACGAGGTCGGCGGACTAGCTCGCGCTCGTCGGCGCGACCCCGCAGACCTCGTCGGTGTCGAACTCGGCGTCGTAGTCGACGCCGTCGATCGCGAAGCCGCGGGTCTGGGCGTAGTCGCGGAGGAAGCGCTCGTAGAGCGCGCGGTCGAAGCCGTCGCCGACGGCGTAGCCGTTGAAGCGCGCGGTGAGTTTCTCCTGGAGGTCGTCGGCGAGCTCGCGATCGTCCATGCGGACGAGGCCCTCGGCGTCGACGTCGGGCTCGCGCCCCGCCGGGATCTTCTCCTCGAACATCCGCAGCATCGACGCCAGCGGATCCTCGAAGCGGTCGCCCATGATGTCGAGGAGGAGCGCCATGTAGAAGGGCACGCCCGGGATCCCGCCGGAGGCCTCGGTGACGACGGCGGGGCCCTCGACGACGAGCGCTTGGCCGCCGCGCTCGCGCTTCAGGAGGGCGTCGAGCGCCTTGGTGTGGAACTCGAGGTCGGCCTTCGCCAGGCCGATCAGGCCCTTGCGGTAGATCCCCTCGTTGAGCGGGTTGCCGCGGTAGGAGATCGTCAGGAG
>JAGQIT010000010.1 GCA_020431135.1 Myxococcales bacterium
GCTCATCGCCTTGTCGGAGTTCGACACCAGCGTCGAGATCAGCAGGCCGAGGCCGACGCCGGTCAGCGAGGTCAGGAAGATCGTGACGAAGGTCGCGCCCCACATGCCGAGCGGCGGGTCGCGGATCACCTCCATCAGGCCGTCGTCCGTGAGGGCCGTGACCGCCGCGCTGAAGTCGACCTTAAGGGTGATGATGAGGACGAGGATCAGGCTCTGGACCAGGCAGAGGCCGGCGAGGACCCCGAGCTTCGACATCAGGTAGGCGCTGATCCGGAGGTTGGCGAGGCGCTCGCGCTTGTAGATCCGCGACTCCTTGGTGATCTCGCGGACCGAGTTGAGAACGCCGAACCACACGGCGACGACGGCGAGGAGGAAGAGGACGAGGCGGCCGTTGGTCGAGACCACGTTCTGCAGGGCCTCGCGGCGGGCGGCGAGGAGGAGGACGAAGCCGATCACCGGCGCCTGGAGGAGGAGGATCCACAGGTTGCGGCGGTCGCTGACGATCAGCCGGAGGTAGCGGCGCGCGAGGAGCGACATCTGCCGGCGGATCGACACCTGGGCGTCGTGCGGCTGGCGGGGCCGGCCGGAGGTGACGACCGCCGGCGAGGCCTCGCGGAAGCGATAGATGCCGGGGGCGATCGCGTGGAGGTCGTTGGGCACCGGGGCGAGGGAGCTGTCGCTGCCCATGTCGGCGCGGAGCTGGCGCTCGTAGACGTAGCGCCGGTACTCGTCGGTCGAGCGGTAGCGGATCTCCCAGAGCTCGGCGAGCGCCGGCGGCTCGCTCGCCTGCGGGTTGTGCTCGCGCCAGATCGCGTACTCCGGCGCGAGCTCGCCGTGAGTGAGCGCGTCCTCGCGGGCGAGCACCTGGGCGTCGAGCTTGGTGTAGATGTCGGCGAAGTCGCCGCTCGTCACCTGGAACATCGCCAGGGCCCCGGCCGGCGGCCCGTAGTAGACCATGCGCCCCTCGGCCATGAAGACGACGAGGTCGCACTGCATGATGTTGGCGGTCGCGTGGGTGACGAGGACGACGGTGCGCCCCGAGTCCGCGAGGTAGCGCAGCGTGTACATCATCCGCTTCTCGAGGCCGGGGTCGAGGCCCGAGGTCGGCTCGTCGAGGAAGAAGAGGCTCGGCTCGGAGATCAGCTCGGAGGCGATCGACACGCGCTTGCGCTGGCCGCCCGAGAGCTGGTGGATGTACTTGTGGCGGTGATCGGTCATCCGCACGTCCTCGAGGACGCGGGCGATCCGGGTCTCGATCTCCGCCCGCGAGGTGTCGGGCGAGAGGCGGAGCTTGGCCGTGTAGAAGAGCGCCTCGTCGACGCGGAGGTTGGGGTGGACGATGTCGTCCTGCGGGACGTAGCCGATGACCGCCCGGTAGGCGTCGAAGTTGGCGTAGAAGTCGTCGTCGTTGACGAAGAGCATGCCGTCGTCGGCGCGCTGGTAGCCCGAGAGGGCGCCCATCAGCGTCGACTTGCCAGCGCCCGAGGGGCCGACGATGGCGACGAACTCGCGCGGGTCGACGACGAGGGAGACGTGGTCGAGGATCATCCGGCCGCCGGCCGCCTGCGTCAGGCTGCGGGCGTCGAGGCGCATCGCCCCCTGCTGGTTGAACTGCTCGAGCGAGCCGCCGTCGTAGGCGAGCTTGAAGGGGCCGATCTGGATGATGTCGCCGACGCGGAGGACGTACTCGTCGATCCGCTTGCCGTTGACGAAGACGCCGTTGATGCTCGCGCGGTCGCGGATGACGTGGCCGTCGCCGACGCGGCGGATCTCGGCGTGGAGGCGCGAGACCTGGAGGTTCGGGAGCTCGAGGTCGCAGCCGCGGCGGCCGATCGTCGTCACCTCGTCGACGAGGCGCTGGCGGCGGACCGCCTCCATCGGCTGGACCTGCGCCTGTTTGCCGATGTCCTGATAGGTCAGGCTGATGAAGTTTCCGGTCGCCGGGTCGGCGATGCGGACGACGTCGCCGTCGACGAGGAAGTGCTCCTCGACCCGGCGCCCGCGGACGAGGAGGCCGTTGGCGCTGCCGAGGTCGACGAGCCGGTGGCCGAGCCCGTCTGGCTCGATGCGGGCGTGGTGCGGCGCGACGCAGCCGGCGCTGAGGACGACGTCGTTGTCGGCGGCGCTGCCGATCGTCAGCGGCTCGAAGGCGAGGCGGAGCTCCTGGAGCTTGTACCCGCACTCTTCAATCAGCAGATAGACCGTCGAGGAGCGGACGAAGACCGTGTCCTCGCTCCGCGATTCGGTCAGCGTCCGCGCCACTCGATCATGATGCGGAGCTGGGGGCGTCGACCGCAAGCCGGCAGGCCATCACTCTGCGGTCGCGGGAGGTCGCCGCGGCGGGCGTCCGCGGGGCGATCGCGGCGGCGCGGCGCGGGCGATCGCCGAGGCCTACAGGCGCAGGTGCGGGGGGGCGACGCAGGGTGAGGGCCGGCGCGCTCCCGCGCTCGGGTCGATCGGCGGCTCGGAACGGCCCCCGCGGGGGCGCCCCCGTCGGCTCGGTGCTGACCGCCTGCGGACGGCTGCAAGCTCGGCCTTGCGTTGGGGAGGGCGTCCTTTCGGTGGTACTCTGACCACCGGATGTCAGGCGCTACTTCTTTCGCTGCACTCGTCGGTCGGCTCCGGCTCCCATGCCTGGGCCTGGGCCTGGGTCTCGCGCTCGTGATGACCGCGGCCTGCGATCTCGATGAGATGGACGTCAAGGATCAGGACGGCAGCGCGGTCAAGGTCGAGGGTAAGGGCGCGAAGAAGGTGCTCACCGCCCCCGACGGGACCCAGTACACCGTCAAGCCCGGCGGGACGATCATCGACTCCGAGGGCAACAAGACGAAGATCAAGCGCGACGGGACGATCGTCCAACCCGACGGCTCGAAGGTGAATATCTACGGCGACGGGACCAAGACGACGCTCAAGGTCGACGGCGTCCAGCTCAACAAGGACGGCAGCAAGGTCATCGAGCACGACGACGGCTCGAAGACCTTCATCAAGGCCGACGGCAGCGTCGAGCGCGTCTACAAGGACGGCACGAAGACCAAGCTGTCGACGAAGACCGACGACGCCACGCAGGGCGAGGGCGGCGACGGCGAGGCGAAGCCGAAGGAAGAGAGCAAGGGCGGCGACGACAAGGGCAAGACCAGCGACGCTGGCTGAGTCCATCCGCGGCCGAACGGACGACCGCGGACCGCCGGGCGGGGCTGCGGTCGTCTTGCGTTAATCGTGCGATAGACCGTCGGCTCGCGGCCGCGGTCGCGGCGCGTCGGCGGGCCCGGCGCGCGCGCTGCGGATCGCAGGACTTGCGGGGATCCGCTTCGCCGCGGATCGAGGCGTCGCGCGGACGTCCGCGCGGGGCGAGCGGGCGGATCAGTCGAGCTCGACCGAGTAGTTCACGACCATGTGCTGGCCGTCGAAGGTCGGGAA
>JAGQIT010001086.1 GCA_020431135.1 Myxococcales bacterium
CCCTCCAGATCCAAGCCCAGCGCCGCGAGGTGACGGGCCGCGGAGCCCGACGCCAGCGTGATCACGGAGAACGGACGCGCGGAGATCATCGCCTCCCGCGAGCCCTCGGGGCAGACCGTCTCGTAGAGCGGGATGGGGATCAGCTCGGCCCCGGCCTGGCGCAGGCGCGCCTCGAAGTCGGGCGGCACGGTCTCGGCGCGGGGGTAGAGCACCCGGCGGCCGGTGAGGTCGACGAGGGCGTCGGCGAGGGCGTCGGCGAGGGCCCGGCCGAGGCCGCGGCTCGCCCCGGTGATCAGCGCCGCGGCGCCCTTGAGGTCGTGCGGCTTGAGAGTGGTGCGGTTGGGGGGGGTGGCATCGCGCATGATCTCGGCTCCTTCTTCCTGGCCTGTGGACGTCGCGTCCGAGGGCAGAGGCACCGTAGCCACGACTGTTGGCGAATCATCCGCTGTGATATTTTGCTGACAAATTGCTATCGTCTGAGCGTGGACGACGTCGCGCTTCACCTCGGGAACAACATTCGCCAGCTCCGTGAGGCCCGCGGGATGACCCAGGCGCAGATCGCCAAGGTCGCCAAGGTCCCGCGGCCGACCTGGGCCAACCTCGAGTCGGGGGCCGCCAACCCGACGCTCGCGGTGATGATCAAGGTCGCGGACGCGCTCCAGGTCTCGCTCGAGGAGCTGATCTCGCCGCCGCGGACGACCTCGACCTTCACCGAGGCGGCCGCCCTGCCGGTCCGCCGGCGCGGCAAGGTGCAGGTCCGCAAGCTCATCCCCGAGCCGATCGCCGGCCTCGAGATCGAGCGCATCGAGCTGCCGGCGGGCGCCGGGATGACCGGCATCCCCCACACCCCCGGCACCCGCGAGTACTGCACCTGCGAGCGCGGCGAGCTCCAGATCAGCGAGTCCGGTCAGGTCTGGACGCTGCGCCCGGGCGACGTCCTCGCCTTCCGCGGCGACCAGCCGCACGGCTACCGCAACCCCGGGCGCGGCGAGGTGATCGCCTACTCGGTGATCGCACTCGCGCCGATCGCCCGCTGAGTGGCGCGGTTCGACGGGATCTTCCGGCGCGCCACGCTGTCTCTTTTCCAGAGATGAACCTAGCGTCGGTGCAACTACAAAGATGTCCAAAGAGACGTGCTCTCAAGCTCTTCAGGTAGTCTTCCCCAACTGAAAAGCACTTGAGCCGCCGCAGGGGGCGGTGCCCATCATCGCCGCGATGGTGACGCTGCGAACCCTGCTCTCCTCCTCGCTCGCTCTCGTTGGCGTCGCCGCGCTCGCCCCCGAGGCCGCGGCCGCGCCCCTCGCCGATCGACCCTTCGGCAACGTTCTCGGCGACGGCCTCGGCGGCTTCTCTTCGGAGCTCGCGCTCGGCGAGGGCCTCGGGCCGCAGCAGGCCAAGGTCTGCGCCGACGGCGAGACCCTCTTCGGCATCGACGTCTCCTACTACCAGGGCGACATCGACTGGCAGAAGGTCGCCGGCGACGGGGTCAAGTACGCGTGGATCCGGGTGTCGCACAGCACCCAATTCCTCGACCCGAAGTTCCAGCAAAACCTCGCCGGGGCCCGGGCCGCGGGGATCCACGCCGGCGTCTACCAGTACTTCGAGCCGACCGAGGATCCGATCGCCCAGGCGAACCTCCTCCTCGACGAGCTCGGGCCGCTCGAGCCTGGCGACCTGCCGCCGATGATCGACGTCGAGGCCGCGGACAAGGTGAACAAGGCGGCCTACGCCGACGCGATCCGGGCGTGGCTCGATCACGTCGAGGCGGCGACCGGCGCCCGCCCCTTCATCTACACCGGCTACTACTACTGGAAGGACTACGTCGGCACCGACGAGTTCATCGATCACCCGCTGTGGATCGCCAACTACAACCCTGGCTGCCCGCTGATCCCCGACTACTGGCCGACGTGGAAGGCCCACCAATTCTGCGACTGCGGGTCGATCGCCGGGATCCAGGGCCCCGTCGACTCGAACAATTGGAACGGCGACATGGCCGACCTCCTCGACCACACGGTCGGCGGGGCGGTCTGCGGCGACGGCAAGTGCGTCTTCGGCGAGGACGCCGTCAACTGCCCCGCCGACTGCCCGCCCTGCGGCACGATCCCGCCGCACGGCGCGACGATCGACGACGGGGACGCCTGCGCCGAGCTCTACGGCGACCCGCAGTACTGGCGCCACGAGACCGCGGGCCACGGCGACTCGCTCTACTGGACCAACGCCACCGACTTCGACACGCCGTCGAACTACGCGGTCTGGCGCCTCTTCTTCGCGGAGTCCGGCCTCTACTCCCTCGCCGCCTGGGTCGAGCAGCCCTTCGGCGAGTCGCAGGCGGTCCGCTACGTCGTCCGCCACGCCGGCGGCGAGACGGTCGTCCCGGTCGACCAGTCGTCGATCGACGGCTGGGTCGACCTCGGCGAGTTCGACTTCGACGCGGCCGCCGACCACTGGGTGCGGATCGACGACAACACCGGCGAGCAGAACGACCTCGAGATCTCGATCACCTTCGACGCCCTCGAGCTGACCCGAGTCGACGACGAGCCCGAGTCGACGACCTCGACCTCGGGGGGCAGCGGCGGGACGGGCGGGACGGACGGGACCGGCTGGACCGACGGCAGCGACAGCGCCTCGGCGAGCGCCTCGGGGACCGACGGCGGCGGCTCGACGACGGGCGTCGCCGGGACCAGCGGCGGCGACGGGCTGACCACGACGACCGACGAACCGGGCCTCAGCGGCGACGAGGACGGCTGCGGCTGCCGGAGCGCGGGCTCGGGCGGCGGCGCCGGGGCGCTCCTGGCGTTGACGCTCCTCGCGGTCGGTCGCCGGCGCCGGCGCTGACGCGTTCGGTCGCATGTCCAATCGGACATGCGCGTTTCGACGCCCCGGCTGCACCCTCGACATGACCCTGCGCGGCTACTTCACGCCGGCGCCGCGGATGCGCCCGCGCTAGCGCGGGGACACACCTCAACATCTCAACGCGCTCTCGGCCCCGCGACGGGCTGCGCGTCGGCGACGGCCGCTGCGCCGAGACCGACGTCTGTGAGCTCGGCGGGCATGCATCCCCGACGCCGCTCTCTGCGGACAGCGGGTCGAGGGTTGTTGACGCCCGCCCTCGCGCCGCTAGGACGCCGCGCCCTTGGCCCGGACGAGGCGCCCGTGCGGCGCGGCGTAGACGACGTAGGCGAGCCACGTCGGATCGCCGAGCTTGCGCGCGTGGTGGCGGCCGATGTTGGCGGCGTCGGCGAAGGTCTTGCCGGCCAGGAGTGCGGAGTAGAAGCCCTCGGCGAAGCGCCGGGCCGCGCCGTCGCCGACCGACCACAGCGGGGCGACGACCGCCCCGGCGCCGGCGCGGAGGAAGGCCGGCGCCCAGCCGGCGTAGCCGCTGAGGAGGTTCTCGGCGCGGGCGACCTTGCAGGCGTTGAGGAAGACCAGCGGGCGCTCGCCGTCGGGGCCCTCGAGGGCGCCCGAGGCCGCGACCTCCGAGGCCGCGAGCTTGGCCGGGAACCACTTGCGGCGGGCGGCCGCCCCCTCGCCGACCGTGCGGACCTCGCCCTGGAGGATCAGCCAGGCCTCGCGGTCGGCGATCTCGCCGTGGGCGGCGACGTGGAGGAGGTCGAGCGAGCCCGGGTCCTCGAGGCGCTCGAGGAGCGCCTCCGGGTTCGGGTCGAGGCTCGCGGTCCCGAGGTTGTCGGCGAGCCAGGCGCGCTCGTGGGCGGCCGAGGGCAGCGCCAGCGACTTCGCCGGGTAGTCGGGGACGACCGTGAAGGCGTGGCCGTCGCGGAGCTCGATCTGCGCCGCCGGGACCACGCCCCAGAGCGTGCGCACGAGGCCGAGCTCGGCGAGGAAGCCCGACTCGCCTGGCTTTAGAGGCATGTCGGGGTGCTTGAGGTGGACGAGCTCCCAGGGGATGTGGCCCTCGTCGGAGAGGAGCGTCACGCCGCGCAGGTCGGCCCTGAGGGCGTCGCGGTGCTCCCAGAGCAGCGCCCGCAGCTCGCGCGGGAGGAGCTGCTCGCCGAGCTGGACGCCGAGCGCCCGCAGGCGGCGATCGAAGCGCTTCGGCTCGCCGCCGGACTGCTTCCAGTCGGACTCGATGCGCGCGTAGATCCCGTTGACCACGTCCTCGACCGCGCCGTGGATGAGCGGCGACTCGAAGCGCTCATTGATCCCGAGGTCGGGGGCGCGGAGCTGGTAGCGGTAGCGCAGGCCGGCGACCTCGCGCAGCTCGATGACCTCGAGGGTCGCGGCGCTCCCGGGGTCGGCGTAGGCGCCCTGGCCGGCGGCGTCGATCTTCGCCATACCGACCTCGGCGTCGTCGGCGACGATCGCCAGCTCGAGGGCCATCCGCGCGATCGGTCGCCCGGCCTGGCGGGCGAGCACCCACAGCTCGCCGGCCCCGCGCTCCTCGGCGACGCAGTCGACGAAGAGGCCGACCTTCGCCCCGCGCTTCGGCGGCATGACCTCGATCGGCGCGTGGTCGACGGTCCGCAGGCCGCTGCGGGCGAGGACCTCGATCTCGAGGAAGTCGGCGACGGCGGCGAGCGCCTGGGCGGTCGACTGGTTGGCGCCGGCGGCCGCCTCGAGGGCCGCGCGCGCGACCTCGACGTCGACGCGGAAGGTCGCGCCGACGGCGACCTCGGCGGGCGCCGACGCCCGGAAGTGGAGATCGACGAGGGCGTCGTCGTCCTCCTCCTCGTCGCCGCGCGACGTGAACATCAGCGCCTCGAAGGTCTCGTCGACGAGCGCCTGGGTGATCCCGAGATCGACCTTGACCTCGGCCGCGCCCGCCGGCTTCACGGCGTCGAGATCGAGCCAGGTCATGAGCTGGCGGTGGACCGGCTCCTGGAAGAAGAAGTTGACGTGGTAGACCGCCGCGTTGGCGTTGAAGTGGAGGTCGCCGCTGTAGCGGAGGTCGGGGTGGAGCGTATCGGTCGACTGGTTGTTGACGACGAGGTCGCTGTGGCTCCCCTTGTAGAGGCGGGTCGTGATGCGGTCGGCGAGGAAGGCCTTGGCCGCGCTCGCGAGGCCGCCGCGCAGCGCCTCGGGGATGTCGGCGTTGGCGCTGAAGAACGACGTGATCCGGTAGTAGGTCGGCGCCGGGCCGGCGCGCTCGGGGAGCGGCGTCGCGTTGAGCGTCTTGACGACGTCGCCGGTCGGGTCCATCGCCGCGAGGCCGGGGAAGAGCCTCCTCTTGATCGCCGTGTCGGCGAGCGCCTTGACGAAGGCGCCGAGCGAGTTGATCAGCTCGCCGCCGACGACCCCGGTGATCCAGCCGGTGACCACCCCTAGCGCGCGGACGGCGTTGCAGGCGAGGGTCGTGTAGGTGTCGACGAGGTCGCGCCAGTTCTCGGGGCGCGCGAGCTCGGTGCCGGCGTTGGTCGTGGCGACGAAGATCACCTTGGCGATCGTCCCGGTGAACTCGCTTGTCGGCAGCAGGCGCTCGATCAGCTCGCGGGCGACGAGGCCGCCGCGCGAGAAGCAGATCACGTCGATCTCGGGGGGCTCGGGCCACGCGGTCGCGACGAGGAGGTCGCGGATCGCCGCCGCGTTCTCGCGCGGGACGTAGCGGAGGCTCCGATGATCGTAGCCGAAGATCGCGTCGTAGGCGGCGAGCGCCCGGGTCAGGAACTCCAGGCCGGTGCCGTCGCAGAGGCCGCTGAAGCTGCCGCGGGTCGACGAGAAGGTCCCGTGGATCATCAGGAGGATCCGCGGCTTGCGATCCGTCGGGAGCGTCAGCCCCGAGAGGTCGTCGACGTCGATCCAGTCGCGGGCCTCGGGGCCGCGGATCTCGACGGGGCCCTCGCGGCGGTGCCTCTCGAGGAATTCGACCGTCTTGGCGGCGGCGACGTCGGTGATCTTCTCGGCGAAGTACTTGTAGATCCGCGCCGTGATCTGGCCCTTGATGATGTCGCCGATGAGGCCGCGGGTCTGCTCGCCGCTCGGCGCCTCGTCGACGGCGGCGCGGATCGGGATCCGGAAGCGGGCGATCCCGACGCCGGCGCCGCGGACACGGTGCGCGTCCGCGTCCGCCTCGTCGCCCGCGCCCTCGGGGAAGACCCAGCGGAAGACGCCGTCCTCCTCGAGGAGCACCACCGCCTCCTCGTCCTCCTCGACGACGATCTCGAAGTCGAGGGCGTCGTCGTCGAGGTCGAGGGCGCCGTCGCCGAGGCCGCGGGTCTGCTCGCCGCTG
>JAGQIT010001087.1 GCA_020431135.1 Myxococcales bacterium
TGCTCGCCGCTCGTCTGCTCGCCGCCGGTCTGCTCGCCGCCGGTGGTGCCCGTCGCGGTCCCGCCCGTGCCGTCGGTGCCGCCCGTGGTCTCGCCGCCGCTGGTCGTCGACGCCGGCGGGTCGCCGACGATGAAGGTGATCTCCTCGGACTCGCCGATCAGGCCGCCGGCGTCCTCGGCGACCCCCTGGATCGTCCACACGCCGTCGGGGAAGGCGGCGCCCGCGAGGACGTAGGGCGTGTCGTAGAGGTCCGCGTCCTGCTCCTCGCCGTTGATCTTCAGGCGCACGACCTTGACGCCCCAGCCGTCGCCGTCGCTGGCGGCGATCTCGATGTCGACCTTCGTCCCGGAGGGCAGCTCGTCGCCGTCGCCGGGCGCCTTGATCTGGACGAGCGGCGCGTCGTTGTCGGCGACGGCGTCGAAGGGCTGACCGCAGGTGTCGCTCGAGCCCGACGCCGGGGTGCCCTCGCACCACGGGCCCCAGGTGCCGTAGCCCGTGGAGCCGCCGGCGAAGAAGCCGCCGCAATTGAGGGTCGGATTCCAGGTGCCGTCGACGTCGTGGCACGGGGTGATGTCGTAGCCGGAGTCCTCCTCGATCCACTGGACCGCGCGGTGGATCAGGGCGTGGGTGCCGATGCCGCCGCAGCCCCCGGTGACCGTCGAGGCGATGCCGAAGGCGCGCCAGACCCCGTCGCCGGCGTCGATGAAGGCGGGGCCGCCGGAGTCGCCGGGGCAGACGCTCGGGTTGCCGTTGCCGCCGAGGGTCGCGGTGTTCGAGCCGACCTGGTTGAGGGTGGTCGTCGCCCAGCGCTTGCGGCCGGCGCCCGACTCCCCCTGGTTGGCGCCGAAGCCGACGATCGCGACCTGCTTGCCCGGGCCGAGGACGCTGGTCTCGCAGCCGTAGAGCACCGGCGACACCGGCAGATCGCGGACCGCCTCGCCGAGGACGCAGTAGGCCCAGTCGTGGGCCTGATCGTTGACGCCGCCGTAGCTCGGGTTGGTCTTGCAGTTGGCGTTGATCAGCTTGCCGGGCGAGTTTTCGTGCTCGCCGAACTTGATCTTCTTGACGCCGCCGCCGCAGTGGGCGGCGTAGACGACGATCCACGGGCTGACGAGGGTGCCCGTGCAGAGGTTGTCAGAGACCACCGCGACGGCGGTCGGCCACGCGCAGTAGTCGACGTCCTGACCGCCGTAGATCCCCTGCGGCTCGGGCTCGACGTCCGTGAGCTCGGCGGCGACAGCCGGGGTCGCCGCGAGGAGGGCGGCGGCGAAGATGGAGAGGGGGACGCCCGCTCGCGGGCTCGTCATCGCTCGGAGGCTCAGGCCAGGGGCTGACATCCCGCGGATCATGACACAGGGGCCTCACCCGCCGCCAACCCCAGATCTGACGCCCTCAGCCCCCATCCACGGGCGCTTGCGACGTCGACGCGACCTCGACAGTCGGCGAGGCGTATTGCTACAGTCTCGCGCCAGGAGCACCCATGTTCACCAGCCCCTCCTGGTTCGCCCTCGCCATCCTGGCCGCGCCCGCGTCGGCCCCCTCCCAACCGGCTACGACGGGGCAGCCAAGCGCGGCGGCGCAGCCCGCCCAGCCGGCGACCGCCGGCCAGCCGGCGAAGGGCGCCGCCGCGACCCCGGCGAC